>CALXJE010000021.1 GCA_944388545.1 uncultured Clostridia bacterium | reverse complement strand
ATTAAGGGAAATTTGAAAAAATAGAAAAAACATGTTGACAAAGCATGTTTTTTCTATTATAATATAATTCGTCAATAGGAAAATGGGCGCATAGCTCAGTTGGGAGAGCATCTGCCTTACAAGCAGGGGGTCATAGGTTCGAGCCCTATTGTGCCCACCATTTTTTATTTGGCCTGGTAGTTCAGTTGGTTAGAACGCTAGCCTGTCACGCTAGAGGTCGTGGGTTCGAGTCCCATCCAGGTCGCCATTTTTTTAAGCCCAGATAGCTCAGTCGGTAGAGCAGAGGACTGAAAATCCTCGTGTCGGCAGTTCGATTCTGTCTCTGGGCACCAAAGATATAATCGTCAAACATTATGTTTGTCGATTTTACAGTATAAATAATGTAAAATATATGGTATTATATTTTAGTATATAACATATAATGTTATTAGGAAATGCGGGAATAGCTCAGTTGATAGAGCGCTGCCTTGCCAAGGCAGAGGTCGCGGGTTTGAGCCCCGTTTCCCGCTCCATTTAATATTAGGCGCTATAGCCAAGTGGTAAGGCACGAGTCTGCAAAACTCTGATCCCCGGTTCAAATCCGGGTGGCGCCTCCAAAAATATATACTTTGTTAATAATCAAAAATATAAAAAGCCATATTTAGGGCTTTTTTATTTAACTAAAAGTTAATAATAGACATGAGAGTAGTTTTTATTAAAAATTACTTTCATTTTTTAGAATTAAAATATATGTTTATAGAATAATATTATATATGTACTACTAGAAAATATAAAATAAATAGTATATAATAACAAACGGAGGTATTAAATGAAAGAAAAAAGTAGTAAGAATAATATATTTATGGCATTTATGCTTAATTTATTTTTCTCAATAGTTGAGTTTGTAGGAGGAATATTTACAAATAGTATTTCAATAATATCTGACTCAATACATGACTTTGGAGATGCAATTTCGATAGCTGTAGCTTGGTTTTTAGAGAAAAAATCTGAAAAGAAACCAGATAAAAAATATACATTTGGATATGCTAGATATTCAGTACTTGGGGCATTAATTACTTCAACAGTGTTACTTGTAGGCTCAGTAGTTATGATATATAATGCAGTACCAAGAATAATAAATCCTGTAGAAGTTAACTATGATGGTATGCTTATATTAGGAATACTTGGTTTGTTTATTAACGGTGCAGGGGCATTAGTAACATCCAAAGGAGAGAAAATTAATGAAAAAGCAGTTAGTCTTCATTTACTTGAAGACGTGCTTGGATGGATAGCAGTATTAGTTGTTAGTGTTATAATGAAAGTATTTAATATTCCCGTATTAGATCCAATACTTTCTATTTTAATAACAGTATACATTTTATGGCATGTAGTAAGAAATTTCAAAAGTGTATTTGAAATTTTCTTAGAAAAAGCACCAGAAAGTTTTGAATTTGAAGAGTTTAAAAAAGAACTTATGAACGAAAATAAAGAAATAAAAAATATACATCATATACACATATGGTCAGTAGACGGTGTAAATACATATGTAATGATGCATGTAGTTGTCTCAGATGATATACAAATACCAGAAATTATTTCACTAAAAAAGAAAATATCAGATGAAGCATTACATCATAAAATAGTTCATACAACAATAGAAATAGAATTTGAAAGTGAAAAATGTGAAAATGAAGAGTGTGATGTAAAGATTAATGAAGAAATGAGACATGCTCATCATCACCATCATTATTAATAAAAGGAGAATAAAATATGACAAAAAAAATATCAGATATAATATTAGGAGTTATTTTAATTACTTTAGGTATATTATTTATAGGAAATGAATTTGAACTTTGGAATATTAATGTATTTTTTAAAGGTTGGTGGACTTTGTTTATAATAATACCATCAGCTTTAGGATTATTTCAAAAAGGAAATAGAATATCTGGTTTACTAGGTTTATTAATAGGTTTTCTATTACTTCTTGCAACAAGAGACATTATAGCTTGGAAGACTGTAGGAAGAGTATTTTTACCAAGTATTTTAATATTAATAGGTTTATCTATAATATTTAAGAAAAATTTTTCTGCAGAAAAAATAAATAAAAAAGATGGTATTAATAACTATATAGCAGTATTTTCAAGTAGTGAAGAAAAAATTTCAAACGAAAAATTTTTAGGAACTAATATAACTTCTGTATTTGGAGGAGTAGAATTAGATTTAAGAAATGCTATAATAGATGAGGATATAGTTATAAATTGTACAACTGTATTTGGAGGTATAGATATAATTTTACCAGGTAATGTCAAAGTTAAAGTTTCAGGAGTTCCAATATTTGGTGGAATAGAAAATAAAAAGGATAATTCTAGCGAAGAAAATGCACCTACTGTATTTATAAATTACGTATGTATATTTGCAGGAATTGATTTAATATAGTTTGGTATTAGTATTGATTTTAGTAAATAAAAGTAGAACTAGGAGAACATGCATGATATATGTTCTTCTAGTTTTTATATAATTAGGTAATTGACATTTTGTGTAGCTAGTAGTATACTATAAAAGATATTGAGAACTATTATCAATAAGGAGGACAAATGATTAAGAAAAGACATACTAAACAAAAAGATATTGTTATAAATTTTCTTAAGGAAAATAAAGATAATCATTTAACAGCAGAACAAATAGTCATTAATTTGAAAAAGAATAATGAGAGTGTGAGTCAAGCTACGGTTTATAGAATATTAGGAGATTTAGTCAAGGATGGTATTGTAAGAAAGTACATTACATCAGATAATAAATGTTCATGTTATCAATATGTAGATAATGTGGATAAATGTACCAAACATTATCACTTAGTTTGTGATAAATGTTATAAAACAATTCATTTTGAGAGCGAAGAAGTTGAAAAACTAAAAAAAGAACTATTAAATAAAGAAAAATTTGATTTAAATTTAGAAAAAGTAGTTTTTTATGGTAGATGTAAAAATTGCAAAGAAAAGTAGGTATAGTAATGAAAAAAATAATAAGTATATTTATAACTTTTTTTATAGTTATAGGAATAGTAATATTTTTGGCTTTAAATATATCAAATAAAAAAGAAATAAAAAACGATGGAAATAATAAGATTAAAGCGATTGCTACTCTATTCCCACAGTATGATTTTTTAAAACAAATTGGAAAAGATAAAATAGAAGTAACATTACTTCTTCCACCAGGAACAGAAACACATACTTACGATCCTTCTCCCAAAGATATAATTGGAATAAATCAAAGTATGCTTTTTGTCTATACAGGAAGGTATATGGAACCTTGGGCGGAAAAAATAATAAATAGTATTGATAGAGACGTACTAATATTGGATGTATCAAAAGGAATAGAACATATAGCAGATCATACTCATGAAGGCCATGAAGAAGTAGAATACGATCCACATATTTGGCTAGATATTTCTAATGCTAAGGTAATGGTTGATAATATTTTGGATTCATTGATAAAGCTAGATAGTGAAAATACAGATTATTATATTAAAAATGCAGAAGAGTATAAAGAAAAATTAGAGGAATTGGATAATAGTTTTATTCAGGTTATTAATAATTCAAAAAGAAATACAATTTGCTTTGGAGACAAATTTGCATATATGTATTTTATAACTAAATATAATTTAGATTATATTACAGCATATGATAGTTGCTCTTCATCTGCAGAACCAAGTGTATCTAAAATATTAGAAGTTGAGGAAAGAATAAAAGAAGAAAATATTCCCGTAATATTTTATGAATCTTTATCGGAAGGTAAAGTAGCAAAATCCATAGCTAAAGATTTAGGAATTGAGGCTTTAGTTTTTAGTAGTGTGCATACAGTATCTAGTGAAGATATAAAAAACGGAGCAACATATATATCAGTAATGGAAAAAAATTTAGAAGCATTACAAAAAGCTTTAAATTAGGAGTGTAAATAATGAATTTAATAGAAATATCAAATTTAACCGCATCATATAACGGACATGTAGCGTTAGAAAAGATCAATATAAATATAAAAGAAAAAGAATTTATATGTTTAGTAGGTGAAAATGGATCTGGAAAAAGCACATTTATAAAATCGATAGTAGGACTTCATAAACAAGATAAAGGCATAATTAAAACCAAAATAGATCCTAGTCAGATTTCATATTTAGAACAGTTTAATGTAAAATCTTTAGATTTTCCAGCTACAGTAAAGGAAATAATAATGACTGGAATGCAAATTAAAAAAAGTAAGTTGTTTTATACAAAAGAAGATTATATTGCGTTTGATGAAATTTGTAATACTTTAAGAATAAAGAATATTGTAAATAAAAAGATTGGTGAATTGTCTGGCGGGCAAAGACAAAGAGTATTACTTGCAAGAGCTATGATAAATAAACCAAAATTACTTATACTTGATGAACCTTGTTCAGGTCTTGATGTTAAAATATCAAATAAACTTTATGGAATATTATTAGATATAAATAAAGAATTAGGAACTACTGTTGTAATAGCAATTCATAATGTAGATGAGCTAAATAAAATAAATGAAGAGAAAAAAGTGAAAATAAGAGTTATTCATATTGCTAAGAATTTGAAGTTTGATGGAAATTTACTTGATTGGAAGGGATTGTAATGCAAGAAATATTAGAAATGTTTTCATATCCATTTGTTGTTAAGGCGTTAATTTGTGGAATAGCTGTGTCTATTTCAGCTGCGCTAATAGGAGTTGTTTTAGTATTAAAAAAATATTCAATGATAGGGCATGGGCTTGGAGAAGTAGGATTTGCAGCATTATCACTAGCATTAGCTTTTAATCTTCCACCTCTTGCAGTTTCTATTCCACTTGTAATAATAGCATCTTTTGTAATAATGTTAATTAGCCAGAAGAAAGGCGAAGCAGGAGATATAACAATAGCACTAGTATCCGCAGGAGCATTGACTTTTGGTGTTATATTAACAGCAATTACAAAAGGGTTTAATATAGATGTGTATGGATATATGTTTGGAAGCATACTTGCTATGAGTATGCAAGATGTTGTAATTAGCGTAACACTTTCGCTTGCTCTAATTATATTATTTATATTCTTTTATAATAGAATATTTATGGTTACATTTGACGAAAAATTTGCAAAGGCAAAAGGAATAAATATAACATTTTATCAATTTTTAATATCATTTATTGCAGCTCTTGTTGTAGTAATAGGCATGAGAATAATGGGTACTCTTCTTATATCAAGTTTAATTGTATTTCCAGCAATAATATCTAAGAAGCTTACTAGTAGTTTTAAGGGAATGATAATTTTAGCTGCCGTTATATCAGTTATTTGTTTTATTTTTGGGATGATTATATCATTTGTAATAAATCTTCCTACAGGTGCAAGTATAGTAGCAATATATATACTACTTTTAGTAATAACTAGTATATATAATTTAATATATAAAAATTAAAAAGTAACATGTGAATAAAAACCTCCATATAATACAATATTAAATGGAGGTTTGTTTTTATGAAAAAGAAAATAGGAAAGTATATACTTGTTATATGCATATTGTTTGTATGTATATTTGGGATAAATGAAATATTTGCATTTGGGCCATCAAGCGATAAAATATATAAAGGAATAGATGTAAGTGAATGGCAAGGAAATATAGATTTTGATGAAGTTAAAAGAAATGGAATAGAAATGGTATATATACGTTCTAGTGAAGGGGCAGATTATATAGACCATTATTTTGAAGCAAATTATGAAAAAGCAAAAGAGAGTGACTTAAGAATAGGCTTTTATCATTATGTAACTGCAAGAAATATAGAAGAAGCAGCTGAACAAGCAAGATTTTTTGCAAGAGTTATTAGTGGTAAAGAAATAGATTGTAAATTGGCAATGGATTTTGAATCTTTTGGAAACTTAAGCAGATACGAAATAAATAGAATATCTGAAGAATTTTTATCAACATTAGAAGAAGTAACAGGTAAGGAAGTAGTAATATATTCAGATGCAAGTAATGCAAGAGATATATTTGATGAAAGTTTAACTAGTTATCCTATATGGGTTGCTGATTATTTCGTAGAAGAACCTCAAAATAATGGAAAGTGGAATAGTTGGGTAGGATTTCAATATACAGATAGAGGTCAAATATCGGGGATTGATGCAAGAGTGGATAGAGATGAATTTACTGATGATATTTTACTTGAGGAACGTACTAGAATACCAGACTCTTCTGATAAACCAGAAACACAAAGAACTACTGAATATGTGGTAAAAAGAGGTGATACACTAACAAAAATAGCATTAAAGTTTGATACTACAGTAAAAAGAATAGCAGAAGAAAATGAAATAAGAAATGTTAATTTAATTTATCCAGGAGAATTATTAAAGATCACTAATGTAGAAAATAATAGAAAAAGTATTGAATATATAGTGGAAAGAGGAGATACTTTAAGCTATATTGCAAGAAAATATGGAACAACTGTAGAAGAAATAGCAAGAGAAAATGGAATAAAAAATGTTAATTTGATATATCCAGGAGAAAGAATATATATATCTACTTTGATATATGATAGATACGATATGCTTCATACTATTTATAGAGTAAAATCAGGAAATACTTTAAGTCAAATAGCTCATGAATACAATACAACAGTAAAGGATTTAGCAGAAATAAATGATATTAAAAATATTAACAGAATATATGTTGGAGAAGTTTTAAGAATTAATTAATATATGAAAAAGTAGATGTAAAATATACAAGTATTACAAAAATATTAAAAATAAAGATGAGTGCTTGACAAAATAAAATCTTATATGGAATAATTAATATATCAATAGACAAGAAAACATAAGAAAAATATGGGGTGTAAGATATATGATAAATAATAAAAAAGGAATATCATTAATAGCATTAATAATAACAATTTTGTTCTCTTATAACGAAAAAATAAAATGTAGTAATAGCAAAGATTTCCTCCTAACAACAATTTTATAATTTATAAAATTTCACATATTTGAAAGATGGATTGTAAAAAATATATACAAGTTCATCTTTTTTTGAATTTATAATGAAATATTTGGAAATAAATGCTATAATACTAATAAATTAAAATTATTTGAAATTTGCAGATACATCTGCGAATTTAGAAAGGTATAAAAAATGAA
>CALXJE010000020.1 GCA_944388545.1 uncultured Clostridia bacterium | reverse complement strand
CAACAAACATGGTAGTAAGAAAAGATGCATATGTATATAATTATGTAGGATGGGGACCAAGCATGACATCAGCAAGTGGAGATATAACATATAGTAGTAAAAATCAGGGAAAAGGAGCAGTAGAACTATCAAGAAATTTATATAAAGACAGTAAATCAGTAAAATCAACACTAATATATGGAGTGCAGTGGGATGCAGTATTAAGGTTTATAGCTGGTAGTGAGCATAATGTAAATGATAGTACATCATGGGGAAACCATAGTAATAATACAGATAGAACAAGTGTAAGTCCAAATAATCCAGCCAAAACAGGAGCGCATGAAAATTGGAAAGCAAAGAATATATATGACCTAGCAGGAAATGTGTGGGAATGGACAATGGAGGCCCGTAGGTCTACTCACCGTGTTTATCGCGGTGGTAGCTACTTGGGCGACGATTCTAACTACCCAGCATCTTATCGTACCTCCGGTAGTCCTTCTGATTGCGACAGACACAGCGCCTTCCGTCTAGCACTTTATGTAGTGTAGAAATT
Source organism: uncultured Clostridia bacterium (assembly GCA_944388545.1). Classification (GTDB taxonomy): domain Bacteria; phylum Bacillota; class Clostridia; order TANB77; family CAG-465; genus CALXJE01. The sequence goes on along the minus strand of CALXJE010000020.1, from coordinate 39,017 downwards.
GTGTTTGATGATATTGTTAAAAAATGTTAAAAGCAAATTGTGAAATCTTGCATTTTAAGCATATATATTATATAATTTTTAGATGAAATTATATAGTATATATGCTATTTTAGTTTATATAAAGTAGAAAGAAGGAATTAATATGTTTAATGCATGGCATGATTTTGACAGTAAAAGAATAAAGAAAGATAGATTTTGGGCTTTTATAGAGATACCAAAAGGAAGTAAGAATAAATATGAATTAGATAAAGAAACAGGACTTGTAAAATTAGATAGAGTACTTAGTACATCAGTACAATATCCTGCAAATTATGGCTTTATACCAAAAACTTATGCAAATGATGACGATCCATTAGATGTTTTGGTTTTATGCCAAGAAGCAATACCTCAGAGTGTTATATTAGAAGTAAAACCAATAGGAGTAATGCTTATGGAAGATGGAGGACAGCTTGATGAAAAAATCATTGCAGTACCAATAAAAGACAGGGTATATTCATCATTTAAGAATTTAGAAAGTTTGCCAGATCATATAACTACAGAGATGGAGCATTTCTTTAATGTGTATAAAGCTTTTGAAGATAAAAAAGTAGAAATTAGAGGCTTTAAAGGAAGAAATGAAGCTATAGATATAGTTGAGAAGAGTATAAAAGCATATAAAGATAAATTTGGAAAGTAGGAATTAAGTATGAAAGAAAAATTAGAATTATTAAAACAGAATGCAACTTCTGATATAAATAATGTATCAGATGAACAAAGTTTATTAAGATTAAAATCTACCTATCTTGGAAAAGATAGTCAAATAATGCAAGTTATGAAAAGTATGAAAGATTTAACTATAGAAGAAAAAAAAGAAATAGGGAAACTTGCAAATGAAGTTAAGTCATTTATAGAAAATTTAGTAAAAGAAAAAATGAATGAAATATCTTCTAAAAAAGAGAATAAACGTATATTTGATAATACATTACCTGTAGGTGATGAAATAGGTTCACTTAGTCCTATTACTATAGTTGCAAATGAAGTAGCAGAGGTATTAAAGAAAATGGGATTTATGATTGTATCTGGACCTGAGATGGAAAAAGAATATTATAATTTTGAAGCATTAAATATACCTAAAAATCATCCCGCAAGAGATATGCAAGATACATATTGGACAAATTTAGGAGATGTATTAAGAACGCACACATCACCAGTTCAAGCAAGGTCAATGGAGACTTATGGTGCTCCTATTCGTATGGCGGCTCCTGGAAGATGCTTTAGAAATGAAGACATAGATGCATGTCATGAAAATACCTTCTTTCAAATAGAAGGTATGGTAATAGATAAGGAAGTATCAATTAGTAATCTAATATATGTAATGAAAAATATATTAAAGGAAATATATAAAAAAGACATTGAAGTAAGATTAAGACCTGGATTCTTCCCATTTGTTGAACCAGGATTTGAACTTGATATTAAATGTTTAATATGTGGAGGTAAAGGATGTCCAACTTGTAAAAATAGTGGATGGCTTGAGTTATGCCCTTGTGGAATGATACATCCAGAAGTATTAAGAATGGGTAATATTAACCCTGATGAATATAGTGGATTTGCATTTGGTATAGGACTTACAAGAATGGCAATGATGAAATACAAAATAAATGATATAAGAATGCTAAATTCGGGAGAAATTAGACATTTAAAACAATTTAAAGTTAAGTAGGAGGAACTAGTATGTATATATCATGTAACGTTTTAAAAAAATATATAAAAGATTCGGATAAAATAGACTTTCTTAATGTTTGGAATGATTTTACCATACGTTCTGCTGAAATAGACGGTATAGAAGAAAAGGGAAAAGATATAAATAATGTTGTAGTAGCAAAGATTGTAAAGTTAGAAAAACATAAGTCAAATGAAAAATATAATGTTTTAACTCTAGATATAGGTTATAGAAAAGAAATTACAGTGGTTAGTAGTGCAACTAATCTATATGAGGGAATGCTTGTTCCTTGTGCATTACAAGGTGGAAGCTTAAAAGGTATAAGTGAAGTTGTTTCAATTAATTTAGACGGAGTAGAAAGTCAAGGCGTACTTGCAAGTGAGAGAGAACTTGGAATAAGCGATAGTCATTTAGGGGTAATGGACTTAGATAAATCATATATTGTAGGAGAAGACATTAAGAAATACATTCCAATTGATGATATTGTAATTGAAATAGATAATAAGTCACTTACAAACAGACCAGATATGTGGGGACATTATGGTATAGCAAGAGAAATTGCAGCAATAACAGGAAAAGAATTATTACCACTTGAGATATTTGATAATATAGATAGTACAAAACCGCTTAATATTAAAGTGGAAGATACTAAAAATTGTAATAGATATTCATGTGTAGAAATAGGGAATATTACTAAAAAAGAAGCAACAATGGAAATGAAAGTTATGCTATATTACTGTTCAATGAGAAGTATATCATTACTTGTTGATTTAACAAATTATTTAATGTTAGAACTTGGGCAACCAATGCACGCATTTGATAGTAAAAAGATTAATAATATAATTGTAAAAAATACTGGAAAAGAAAAGATAAAATTTACAACATTAGACGGAGAAGAAAGAAATATACCAGAGAATACACTAATGATATGCGATGAAAATAGACCAGTTGCTATAGCTGGTATAATGGGAGGACTAAATTCAGAAATAGATGATGATACTGAAACCCTAATACTTGAATCTGCGAATTTTGATAGTGCAAGTGTAAGAAAAAGTGCAGTAGCTCTAGGTTTAAGAACAGAAGCTAGTGCAAGATATGAAAAGAGCTTAGATCCTAACATGACAGTCCTTGCTATTAAGAGATTTATAAAATTATTAATGGATGTAGATGAAAATATTAGTATAAATTCTAGAATAGAAGATATATATACTAATGAAGTAAAAGAAAATGTAGTAGAGTTAAAAAAAGACTATTTGAAAAAATATATGGGATTTACTTTAGACGATAAAACAGTTTGTGATATACTTAATTCTCTTCATTTTAAGGTAGAAGTTAAAGATGATAAATATATTGTTACAGCGCCAACATATCGTTCTACCAAAGATATAACATATTCTGCAGACATTATTGAAGAGATAGCTAGAATATATGGATATAACAATTTAAAAGAAGTACCATTAAAATTAGATTTAATTGTTAGAGAAGGCGATAATAAATATGATTTAGAGTATAATTTGAAAAAATCTATAGCGCTTGATACTGGTTTTAGTGAAATTCATACATATTTATGGTATCAGACAGAACTTTTAAATAAATATGGAATAAATAAAGAGGATAATGTTAAAATAGTAAATAAAAAGGATAATAATATTATAAGAGATGATATATCTTTATCTTTATTTGAACAATGTATTAAAAATTCAAAATATTATTCTGAATACGGTATATTTGAAATAGGAAGTGCTATAACAAAAGAAAAGGAAGAAAGAGTATTAAGTATTTTATCCGTATGTTTTAAATCTAATTTAGAAGATAAATATATGGAGATAAAAAAATTAATATACAAATTAATTAGTAGTAATAAAAATATAGATGTTAAATTTAAACAATATAAAATTGATAAGAAATATCTAAATAATGAGTATACTTTAGCAGTATTTGTAAATGATGATATAATAGGATATATATCAGTGTTCGATAGATTATTTGCTAAAGAGTGTGGTAAAAAAATAGAAATTGTAAACGCTGAATTAAATGTAGAAAAAATACTTAATTTAAATAAACAAGATATTGAATATATAGAGCCATCTAGATATCCTGTAACAACAATAGATTATACAATAATAATGGATAAAGATGATTTATATAATAATTTAGATGAAGTGCTTAAAAAATATAATAATGAGTATTTAATAGATTATAAGCTATATGATGTATACATTGACGATAAGAAAAAAGTTACTATAAGATTTACAATTGGCTCAAATAATAAAACTCTTACACACGATGAAATTCAAGAAGTATCAAATAAAATATTAGAACATATAGAAAAAAATAATTACAGTATAGTTAAATAAAATATTTAGGAGGAATAATGAAAGGGCAAATAAATTCAAATAAAAAAGATGGTTATATTGCTCAAAAGTTAACAGGCATATTAGACGTTGTAATATGCCTGATCCTTTTTATAACTTCAATATATAAAGGAGCTTTCTATAAATCGGATTTCCTTTTCCCAAATGTTATTATATCTTTTATAGGAGCTATATATTTAACATACAAAATAGTAAAGGAAATAACAAGTAAAAAAGATAAGAGAACTAAATCAAAGCTAAAGATCTTATTAGATACATTTATGCTTTTCTTACCTTTTACATATTTGCTTCCTATAGTATTTAAAACATATGTTAGTCTTCCAGATAGCATTTATGAAATGCTAAGATATGTCAATATGACTGTTATTTATTTTATTGTAAGATGTTCAAATAATGAAAAAATGTATTTAAAAATACTTGTCTTAATATCAGTTGTTCAAATGATATTAGGTATAGATCAACTTACATTTAGAGCATTTGAAGAATTTTTAAATGAGTTATCAACAGGTTATCTTGAAGACAAAGAGAGACTATCTGGAACTATTCAATATGCTAACATTACTGGAATTATAATACTTTTTGGAATGATTATATGTTTTAATAACATATCTAAGATATTAAAGAAAGAAAGTAAAAATAAATACATAGAACTTGTAGTTTGTATATTTATAACATTGCTTGGAATTTTTGCAATTAGTCTTACTAAATCAAGAGTTGCAATGGCAGTTGCTTTAGGTGTTTTAACTATAGATAGTCTTTTTAATATAATATATATTGATAAGAAAAGTGGAATATATAAACTTATTCTTACAGCCTATTCGTTAGTTATAAGTGGTGTACTAGAAAAATATATATTGAATGGGAGTTATTCATATATATATATTGGGTTAATTATATTTACCTTAATATTTATAATTATATTTGAAATTATAATATTAATTATTAAAACTTTAAAAAATAAAGTAAATATAAAGAAAAAAATATTTAATTTTAATAGATCATATATTAAAGCTATAATTATAGTTTTATTTGTTATAATTTTTATTGCAATACTTTTTATTCCTAAAGATATAAGAGTATCTACAAAAGACAATGAAACTATAAAGATTTCTAGAAGTATATTTAATTTTAAGACTGGAAAAAACGATATTGAATTTAAAGTAGATACGTTAAAAGAAGATACAAGATTTACAATAGAAATTAAAGAAATTGATGATAGATATAAAGATAATATAATAGCTACATATAATTATTATGATAATAGAAGTGGTAATTTTAAACAAGAAATAAATGTAAGTCAAAATGTTAGAAAATTAGTAGTAGATATTACTGTTAAAAAGGGCGATATAAAGATAAAAAATTTTAAACTTAATGGAAATAGTATACCTTTATCATATTTGTTCATTCCAGATAGTATAGTATTTAAAGTAAGAGATACTTTTTCAGGGGTATATGGAGATACATTAAGATTAGAATATGCAAAAGACACATTTAAACTGATGAAACAAAGTCCTATTATAGGAGTCGGAGGAGAAGGCTTTAAGCATACCTATGGTAGCGTGCAAAGTATAGGATATGTTTCAAGCGAAGCACATTCGGCATTACTCCAAGCATTAGTAGAAGTAGGTATAATAGGAGCAAGTATATTAGGTTGTATAATACTATTATCAATTATTCTTGTAATAAAGTTATTCATTAGATTAAAGAAGTTAACATTTGATGAAAAAAACTATGTGATGAAATTAATATTAATTTATCTAGCTTTTCTTGCAATTACTATTTTCGATTTGGCTCTATCTTATGCACTTATGATATATCTTTTTGCAGTTATATTAGCATTACTTTTAAAAGCATATATTGATAGTATTACTAAATATAACGAAAGAAAATTAATAGAGAGTAAGATAGACTGGTCTTATATAAGAATAATTGTGTTATCATTATCTGCAGTAATATTTTTCTTTACTACATATTTTTCCTTTAATGCATATAGAGCAAGTTTGGTTAAAGCACCAAATAAAGGGGAAGAACTTAGTGCAAAAGAGGTATCTGAAAATATAGCCTATTTAGAACTTAAAAATAAGCAAGATAGATTTGACATAGATTATATGAGAGAATTAAATGAAGAATATAATAAATACAAAGTATTAATCACAGAAGCACATGTAAATGCATTAAACGATAAGGAATTAAAAGAAGAATTAAATAAGGAACTTGCTAATATAATTATTAAAATAAAAGAAAATACAGATAAAATGCTAGAATATGAATATTATGATAAATATGTATTAAATGAAGTAGCAGATGTATATATATATAATTTTGTTAATTTTGCAGATATATATAAAGAGCAATTTTCAAGTGAGGAAGTAGCATATACTTTTTACTTAAATTATGCCATTAAACTTACAGATAGAATAATAGAACTTAATCCTCTTTCTAAAAAAGCTAATGAAATGTATATTGAAATGTGTACAAATTATATTGATGAGCTAAAAAAAGATGATAAATATTTAAATAGTAATGCAATAAAAAAAGCTATATCAGAGTTTGAAAAAAGATTAGATTAATAGATTAATAAGCTTTATTAATCTATTATGTTTATAGAAGAAAACTAAATAAGACTATTAATCAGGATAATAAAAGATACGTATGTACCTCAAACATATATTGCGATATAATGATTTTAAAACTTGTTTATATTATAAATAATTCTTGTAAAATTATTTAATGTATGAGATAATAATTGTATATGTTAAATATAGAAAAAAAGTAAACACAAGAAAGAGATTTAATAAAAATAAACTACCGAAAAACAAGAGGAGGAAAACACATGATAAAAAATAAATATGGTGTATCATTAATAGTGCTAGTTATCACAATAATAATAATGATAATATTAGCAGGAGCAGTGATATTAGCTTTAAATAATAGTTCTATAATAGGAAGAGCAAAAGAATCAACAGACAAAAGCGATAGAGCAACACTAAAAGAGGCAGCAAATATAGCATATGGAGACTGGGTAATAGATAAGGAGATGAATGGAGAAACAAGAAGTGCGGATGAATATGTAAAAGAAAAATTAAAAGATCAAGGATTTAGTGCTGATGATTTAGAATTAGTAGAGATAAAAGATGATGGGAGTATAAAGGTATATACAAAACCGGTAATACCAGAAGGATTTGTAGCATCAGATATAGAAGGTGAAAACACAGTAGTTGGAGGTCTAGTAATATATGAAGGAATGGAGAAAGTATCAGAAGATGCAGATGCAAAAACAACAAGGAATCAATTTGTATGGGTGCCAGTAGATATATCAGAGTTTATAAGAGAAGATGGATATTTAAAAGGTACAAAACAAACATATGTATCATCAGGAAAGGCAACAGAGCCATATTCATATGATACAACAATAACAGAAGCAAACGATTTAACAGGAGAATATGCGGAATATAAAGCAATGAAAGAAAGTGTAGAAAAGTATGGAGGTTTTTATATAGGAAGATATGAAGCGGGAAGTGAAACTGAGAGGACAGACGTAGCAAATGGAACAACAAACATGGTAGTAAGAAAAGATGCATATGTATATAACTATGTAGGTTGGGGACCAAGCATGACATCAGTAGTAGGGGATGTAACAGACACTAATAGTTTAAATCAAGGAAAAGGAGCAGTAGAATTATCAAGAAATTTATATAAAACAAGCACCTCAGTAAAATCAACATTAATATATGGAGTGCAGTGGGATGCAGTATTAAGATTCATAGAAGATAGAGATCACAATGTAAACGACAGTATAGCGTGGGGAAACTATTATAGTAATGTGGACAGAGCATCAGTAAGTCCAAACAGTCCTGCAAAAACAGGAGCACATGAAAACTGGAAAGCAAAGAATATATATGATCTAGCAGGAAATGTAAGTGAAAAGACAATGGAGGCTTACTCGAGCGAGGGGCGCATTAATCGTGGAGGTAGCTTCGGTAATACTATCAATAATTATCCGGCATCTGGTCGTTATATTTATAGCCCAACGCATTGTAGCGTTTACTACAGCTTTCGTCCAGCACTTTATATAGTGTAGAATTGTATTATAATAGAATAAAGGGACACGTATGTGTCCTAAATTATTACGTAGAAAATAGCACATATGTATAAACTATTATTAGATATACGCTTTATTAAGTTATGGTTAAATATTGATACTAAAAAATAAATATAATGAAAATGTAAAAAATTGATTATAGAGATAAATTAAAAACTTATTTTGGCAACTTTTGTAGTAAAATATTTTAAAATGTCGAAAAAAATACAAAAAAATAAAACTATATTATAATAATATAGTTAGTTATTAATATAGTATGATTTAATAATCATCTAAAAGTTATAATTAGGAGGTAATATTTTGAAAAAGATAATAGTGTTGGTTCTTGTAATTTGTATGTCAATTTGCATGACTGTTTGTGTTAATGCAGAAGAAAAAAAGGTAATTAGTTATAAAGAGTTATCAAAAGATATAACAGAAATTATATCTGAAGATGCATTTGACCGGTTACCTTATGCTGTACAGTTAAGTATTTATGAAGGAGGAATAAATCAACCTATTAGTTCTGCAACAGTTACTGGAACTAAATTTATATCAGGTTATAATAGCTTTAAAACATATATTGATGTTAATTTTTCAGAAGGTAGAGCTCAATCACCTAGTAGAACATGTGTGCCTATAGCTGTAGCAAATGTATTGTCATATTTTGATTATAGGGGATACTCAAAACTGATTTCAGGTTCAAGTATGAGCCAATCTGAGTTTTCACAAATTTGCTCAGACTGTGGTTGGAATTATGCTAATATTGCACTTAGTAAGGGTATAAGTGGAATGAAAAAATATGCCAACCGTAAAGGATACACTGTAACATCATATTATATTGGTTCAAATTGGAATAATCTAAAAACATATATTGGTTATAATTCTCCTGTTATAGCAGGAGATGGAGAGCATGCATATACTATTTTAGGATATGGCACTGAAAATGGTGTTAACAAAGTATATACCCAAATTGGAGTACAAGATGCAGTAGGTGCTTATCTTTGGGTTGATTGGTCACTGCTTAGCGGAGCCTATTCTTTTGTTATAAATTAAAATACTGTAATGTTTAAGCATACATATTAATAACTAATATATAATCCCAATTGTGAAAATTACACAATTGGGATTAATTCTTTAATTTTTTCTATATCGATATTATTATTTACTATTTCATATTCATAATTTTGTATAACAACTTTTGCTTCAGATAATATTTTAATATTTAGTAATTCTCTATTAAAAATACTATATACTGTAATGTTATAAAGATAATTATTATCTGAATTACTTTTATTAGTTCTTTTTAAAGTAAGATTATTTATTAAAGAAAGTAAAGAGTCAATATCATTAGTATTAGTTATTTCATAGTGCATAGAGGAATATACTCCAATTCTTGGGATTCCATCAGTTGTTCTATCTAAGCTAATTGTAATCTCTTCTTTTGGGATATTATTTTCTATATTCTTAGATAAATACCAATTTAAATTTTGTAGCTTTTCAATTTTATTGTGTGTTAACAATAAAAAAACAAGTAATAATATAATTGTTAAAAATAAAATAAGTGAAATAATTTTTATGCTTTTTTTCATAATAGAACCTCCTATAAACTGTTTATTAATTGAGTTATTTTATCTATATTAATTTTTCCATTTATAGCTTCATATTCGATATTTTTTATTTTTATACGATTTTCTGAAAGTATTTTGATATTTAATAATTCATCATCATAGGTGGTATATACAACAATATTGTATATAAAACCAGGAAGCAGTTTTTCATACTTGTTTTCAGCACATCTTTTAAAACTTAGGTTGTTTATTAAAGAAATAATATCCTGCATATTTTTAGTATCAGTAATTTCATAGTGCTTAGAGTGAGAGACACCAATTCTTTTTATATTATCATTTTTAATATCTAATTTAATCTCATATTTTTCTTTTAAATCCCTGTTTGATGGATTATTCATTAGATTTGAATAAGTAGTCTCTAACTCTTTTAGTTCTTTTTGAGAAAAATAAAGGAAGAAAGATAGTATAATCAGTATTAATATTAAAATAGTTAATAATACAATTGAAACTTTTTTCATAATATGACACCTCCAATTTACACATAAAGTATATCAAAAGATACTAATAGTAATTATTTTTTGCTAAAATATGCGCTTTTTTGACAAAAAATGACACAATATATAAAAAGGTTAAGCAAAAAGTCTTTTGATTAACTTTTTGATATTTTATTGATTATAGTTTTAATTCATAACCAAAATTTTTGCATATTTTTAGTTTTTCTTTACATTTTATTGACTGAAAGTGTAAAATAAAGTAAAATATATAAGTAAAAAAGGAGGCCTGAAATGATAAAACCAGTAGTAGCTATAATAGGAAGACCAAACGTTGGGAAATCTACTCTTTTTAATGTATTAGTAGGTGAAAAATTAGCAATAATTGAAGATAGACCTGGAGTAACTCGTGATAGAATATATGCAGATGCAGAGTGGTGTGGCAGAACATTTCAGGTTATTGATACAGGTGGAATAGAACCAGAATCAGAAGATATAATATTAAAACAGATGAGAAGGCAAGCAGAACTTGCAATGGATATGGCAGATGTAATTGTATTTATTACTGATGTAAAAGCTGGAATTACAGTTCAAGATGAAGAAGTTGCAACTATTTTAAGAAGAACTAAAAAGCCAGTCATACTTGTGTGTAACAAATGTGATAATGTTGGAACTCCACCGGCTGATATATATGAATTCTATAATTTAGGTTTAGGAGATCCAATGCCAATTTCAGCAAAAGCAAAACTAGGAATAGGTGAAGTGCTGGATGAGATTTGTAATCACTTTCCAAATTTTGAGGAAGATGTTGAAGATGAGGAAAGAATTAATGTTGCTATAATCGGTAAACCAAATGTAGGAAAATCCTCATTAGTTAATTATATATTGGGAGAAGAAAGAACCATTGTAAGTGATATAGCAGGAACTACAAGAGATGCTATTGATACAAATTTTGAAAATAAATATGGAAAATATACTTTTATTGATACAGCAGGAATAAGAAAGAAAAGTAAAGTATATGATAGAATAGAAAAGTATAGTGTAATAAAAGCACAAGCAGCTATAGATAGGTCAGATGTCTGCGTTATAATGATAGACTCTCTTGAAGGAGTTACAGAGCAGGATGAGAAAATAGCAGGATACGCACATGAAAAAGGAAAAGCTATGATAATAGCTATAAATAAATGGGACCTTATAAATAAAGGAGAGACAACAGTAGATTCATATAAAAAGAGAGTAAGAGAAAAGTTTAAGTTTATGTCTTATGCACCGATTATATTTATATCTACAAAGACAGGTCAAAGAGTTGAAAAGTTGTTTGAATTAATAAATAAGGTATATAAAGCAAGTACTTTCAGAATATCTACAGGAGTTTTAAATGATGTTATAATCGAGGCATTAGCGGTTACTCCGCCAAATGTTGAAAAGGGTAAAAGATTAAAAGTATATTATGTAACTCAAGTAAAAAATAAACCACCAACATTTGTTGCTTTTGTAAATGATAAAGAATTAATGCATTTTTCATATATGAGGTATTTAGAAAATCATATTAGAAAGAACTTTGATTTAGAAGGAACTCCAATAGTCTTTTTGGCTAGAGGGAAAAAAGAAAAAGATATTTAATATTTGGAGGAATAATAATGTTAAATGTATTTATATTCATATTTTCGTATTTAATATGTTCAATAAATCCAGCAATAATACTTAGTAAAAGAATTATTGGAACAGACATTAGAAAAGTTGGAAGTGGAAATGCTGGTACTACAAATGCTATTAGAACTATGGGAAAAGGCTGGGGAGTTTTAGTATTTCTACTAGATGCTTTTAAAGTTGTGGTAGCATATTGGGTTATGTTACTTCTTGTTAAGATATTTGGAAAAGAAGCGTTAACTTCTGCTAAATCTTTTTATTTAGTTGGAGCTATATTAGGACATTGTTTCCCTGTATATTACGGGTTTAAAGGTGGCAAAGGTGTAGTAGCAATGCTTATTTCATGTTCATTTATAGCTCCAAAGCCAGTTGCAGTTTGCTTAATAGTTGCTTTAATAATTATAGTTATAAGTAGAACAGTGTCACTTGGTAGTGTATCTGCAATTGTACTTTTTGATATTATGATTGTTATAATGGAAACGGAATATACTATAGCGGTAATTATTGCATCAGCAGTAATTTTATACAAACATAGATCTAACATAAAAAGAATTATAAATAGAGAAGAAAATAGGTTGTTTTAATTAATAGGAGGAAATATAATTGGAAACTATAATTTCTAAGATTAAAGAAAGAGCAAAAAAAAACATAAAGAGAATTGTACTTCCAGAAAGTGAAGATATAAGAGTGCTTAGAGCAGCAAGTATGGCAACTTCTGAAAAAATAGCTAATATTATTATTATAGGAGATAAGGACAAGATAAATGATATCTGCATTAAAGAAAATATAGATTTAAATGGCATAGAAATAGTAAATCCTGAAAATTCAGAATATACTAAGTCATTTGAAAATAGACTTTATGAATTAAGAAAAGAAAAGGGAATGACAGAAGAAAAAGCAAGAGAGTTAATAAAAGACTATATATATTTTGGAGTTATGATGGTTAAAGAAGGAAAAGCAGACGGACTAGTTTGTGGAGCTAGTCATTCTACAGCTGATACTTTAAGACCTGCTCTTCAAATAGTTAAAACTAAAAAAGATGCTAAGTGTGTATCAGCTTTCTTTATAATGGAACTTTTAAATTCAGATTATAAAAATGCATATATTTTTGCAGATAGTGGACTTGTTGAATTTCCAACTGATGAACAAAGAGCTGAAATAGCGATACAATCAAGTGAAAGTTGTAAACTTCTTTTAGATGAAGAAGCTAAGATAGCAATGCTTTCTTATTCAACAATGGGAAGTGCAAAATCAGATAGTATAGATAGCGTAAGAAACTCACTTAATATAGTTAGGCAAAGAAGACCAGATATTATGATAGATGGAGAACTTCAAGTTGATGCTGCGGTGGATAAAAAAGTTGCAAAATTAAAAGCTCCAAAAAGTACTGTAGCAGGTCAGGCAAATGTATTTATATTCCCTGATTTAAATTCAGGAAATATTGGCTATAAACTAGTTCAAAGATTTGGAAAAGCAAATGCATATGGACCTATAACACAAGGATTAGCAAAGCCGATAAATGACTTATCTAGAGGATGTATTTCAGAAGACATAGTTGGAGTAATTGCAATAACTGCTCTTCAAGCTTCAGCAAATGATTCGTAGGAGGACTCAATATGAATCCTGAATATTTAGCAGCTAGCACAGTTCATACTATTCCTGAAAAATTAGAAGAATATTTTCTTTTGCCATTTACAAATTTTTTAGTAATACTAATTATTATAATAATGTTTTCAAATGTATACATGTTTAGGAAGTTATGGAAAATTAAGTCAAAAGATTATATAACATTAATAAATCTAATAACTATAGGTATATATGTTGTATTTGGAATTATATCTTCAGTTTTAGTTTCAAGACTTGGACCTCATGGTACACTTAGGGCAGACGATTGTGATACAGTATATATGTTTATACCAAGAGCAATGTTTGTTATAGTTTCAATAATAAATATTATTTACTTTATTATTAATATATTTACTAAACTAAAAAAGGATAAAGAGTATAAGGAAACATTGGAAAGAGGATATTTTGCAGAGGAAAATAAAAACGATACTAATGAAGATAGTGAAAATCATAAGACAAACAATGTTAATATACCATCTTTTATAGATAATATAAAAGAAAAAGTAGACATTGATGAAATTAAAAGTAAAGTAAATCATGTTACAGAAAATGTAAAAGATTTAATTAATAGAAAAAATGATAAGAATTAGGAGATGTAGTTTGTATGGAAACAATGAGTTATAACAAGATAAGGAAAAAAAAGACAGGTAATATGGGAGTGTATGCCTTTTTCCTATTTATAATACTGGGAACAGGTTTAGTTGCATATTCAATTATTAATGAGCCAGAGCCTACTGTTCTTGGACAAGATCCTTTAAAGGATGTAGAAGTTTATGAAGAAGCTAAAGAAACTATGGCAGAAAATACTATAAATGTTGACGAAATAACATATAAAGTAGAAGATAAAGCTAGCAATAGCAGAAACGGTAATTTTAGTATTAATATGACAATACCGCAAATAAAAGTAAATGATGTAGCTTTAGAAGAAATTAATTCTACTATACAAAATCATTATGATGAAAGATCAAAAAGCTTATCTGATCAAATGGAATCTACAGAAAATAGATTTACATATAGAGTTACATATAAAGTGTATGAAAATAAGATTAATGAAAATAGAATCGTTTCTATAACTATACATGAAAGAATAGTGGATAATGCTTCAGGGTCAACAACTACAGATAGAGTAGACGCGTATAATATAGATTTAGCAAAAGGAACTTTACTTAGTCAAGAAGATGCTGCTATTGAAATCTTAGGAGCAAATTATTTAGACCTTATTAGTAATCAAGTAAAGAATACAGTTATTGAAGATAATATGATAGCAGAAAGTAAATATAATTATACAATAACAGGATTGGAGCAATTCTACATTAAAAATAATGAGTTCCATATACTTCTTAATGAGGATGAAGTAGTAGATAAAAGGTACGGAGTTGTAGATGTAACTATAACAAAATGATTGTAATTTTTAGGAGGTAATAAATAATGAATAGAGATAGTAAAGCGCTTAAAATAGTAGTTTGGCTTTTAATTGGAATAATGATATTTACAACATTTTTAGCATTAATTTATAACGTATTGTAATTAGTATTGTAGGAGAGGTGATTGTATAATGAAAAATATATGGGATGCATTAATTGACTTTATGTATACTTTAAAAGATGTATTACAAATTACAAGTGCATGGAGAGTTGCAGCTTTAGTGATAGATATAACATTGGTTGCATTTATAGTATATTACGTTATTAGAATTATTAAACAAACTAGAGCAGAACAAATAGTTAAAGGTATATTAATACTATTTATATTAATGATAGTAAGTAAAGCGTTAAATCTTGTTATCTTAGATTTTATTCTTACTAATATAATGACCTATGGAATGTTGTTATTTATAGTAGTATTTCAGCCAGAGCTTAGAAACGCATTTGAAAAACTAGGAAGAAAGAAAATAGTAGATATTTTTGATTTTGATGATAAATTAAAAAATAAACAGATAGTATCAGAAATAGTTAAAGCAGTAGAGATTATGTCTTTAAAGAAAATAGGAGCTTTAATTGTAATAGAACAAAGCACCAAAATATCTGATATAGCAAGAGAGGGAATAGATCTTTCTGCTAAAGTATCTTCGGAATTATTACAGACTATATTTATACCACGAACACCTCTTCATGATGGAGCTGTAGTTATAGGAGATAATAAAATAAAAGCAGCAAGTTGTGTACTTCCGCTTGCATCTGAAAATGTAGTTCCTAAAGATCTTGGAACAAGACATAGAGCTGCTGTTGGAATGAGTGAAGTGTCAGATGCGTTAGTTATAGTTGTTTCAGAGGAAACAGGAACAATTTCATTTGTAGAAAGCGGAAAAATGAAAAGAGATTTAACAGGGGAGAAATTAACATCAATATTATTAAAAGGTATGGATAAAAATAAAGATAAAATAGTAGCAACAAAGATGAAAGAAAATATTCGTAGTCAACAATAATCATAAAATTGTAATACTTATATTTTAAATTCATATATATTATTCATGAGGTGATATATATGAATACAATCTTTATAAAAGAAGTTTCAAATACTGTTATGAATGGAAAAAACGTTAAATTAGATGTTAGTAAGGTAGGAAATGAGAATTATATATTAGAAATGAGTTTAAATATTAGTAAAATAAATGACATTTCAAAATATATAAATGGTATTAAAAAAGAAAATGTAATACATAATAAACCTACATTAATATCTACGATAAGCAATTTTAAGAATAAGCACAATATTAATAAGTTAAAAAAAAACATGGAAAAGCTTATAAAAAATAATAATTTAATAGGATATTCAGTCGTATTTTCAAATACTTTAAAGAAAAAGAAAGATATAAAAGATTATATTAAAGAAATTTTACAACAATTTAGCATTAATGAGTATTTATTTTTTAGTACAGTTGAAAATAATTTGGATAAATATATCGAAGAGTATAAGTTAAATAATAATTTAAAAAATGAAGATATAACCCCTGCTATTTTAGCAAATGATGTAAATAATATTAATTTAAATATTATTAAAGATTTAAATAACAAGTATAAGGAATTAGTAATTTTTTCTTTAGATAAAGTAGGTAAAAAATTTCAAAATAAAATAAAGGAAATAAATGATGAATATGGATCATGTATACAAATATTAAATAGAAGTACAAAAGATTTTAAAAGATATAATATATGTATATTTATAGATAAGTCTAGAATAGAGTATTCTAAATTTAGATTTTCTAAAAATACATGTTTTGTAGATTTTACAAATAAAGAAAATGATAAATTTAATGAAAAATATTTAAAACTTGAAAAAGGTATGCAAGATCAAATTTATTATATAAGTAAGATAAAAGAATTGTATGAATTATATGGAAAAATTACCGTGTCAAATGCTATAATAGATTAATTATAGGAGAGTGATTAACAAATGATAGATATAAATGCTATATATATTACAGTTGGAATTATTATTTTCATGTGTGTATTATGCATAATTACTATTAAAAAGATAATGAGTATCAGAAGTGGATTTACTACATTTTTAATGTTTATTGAAGAAATAATAGGAGCTGTAACTTTAGGGTATTTATTATCTTTATCATATAAAGCGATGGAAAATTACGAAGAGTTCCTGGAAAGGTATGGGAAAATATCAGACTATTTTACATATATAGCTATTTATTTTTGTTCTTCACAAATTATAATACTTATTTTAATATACATATACAAATTTATAAAAAGACATTCAAGAATGATTAAGAAAAGAAGAATAATAAAGTAACATAAATATTGACAAATGTTAAAGTATAGAGTATAGTATATAAAGTTAATTATTAGGTAATACTTATTACTAAAAAACAAATAATTGATAGGATTTTATCTAGGAGGAATGAGAAAAAATGGAAGAAAAAGAGGCAATATTACTTACTGAAGAAGGATATAAAAAATTAGAAGATGAATTAACATATTTAAAAGGCACTAAGAAAATGGAGATAGCAGAGAGAATAAAAGTAGCTAGAGAATTTGGAGATATATCAGAAAACTCTGAATATGATGAAGCCAAGAATGAGCAAGCACAACTTGAAGCTAAAATAATTGAAATGGAAAATACATTAAGAACAGCTAAAATAGTTGATAAGATTTCAACAAAATCAGTTGGTATAGGCGTAACAGTTTCGCTATATGATTATGAGTTTGATGAGAATATAGATTATCATATAGTACCAGCTACAGAAATTGATGTTATAAATAATAAAATATCTATAGAATCACCTGTAGGTAAGGCTTTATTTGGAAAGAAAAAAGGTGAAGAAATAGAAATAGAAGTACCAAACGGAATAGCAAAATATAGAATTGACGATATAAAGAAAACTGTATAGTAAAAATTGAAAGTAGGAAGTGAAATAAAGTGAATGATCAAAATATTAATAAAGAAGAATTAACAGTAGAAGATATAAATAAACTTGTAGAAGTGAGAATGCAAAAACTAAAAGAACTTCAACAAAAAAATAAAAATCCATTTGATATTACTAAATATGATAAAACACATAATAGCCAGGATATTAAATCAAATTTTGAATCATTAGAAGGAAAAGATGTTTCAATTGCGGGAAGAATAGTGGCAAAAAGAATTATGGGTAAAGCATCTTTTTGTCATATTCAAGATGGACAAGGTAGAATTCAAAGTTATATAAGTACTAATGATTTAGGTGAAGAAGCATATAAAGAGTTTAAAACTTATGATATAGGTGATATTATAGGTATAAAAGGATTTGTGTTTAAAACAAAAACGGAGGAAATATCTGTACATGCAAAAGAAATAACACTTCTTTGTAAATCTTTAAGACCACTTCCTGAAAAATGGCACGGATTAAAAGATCCGGATTTAAGATATAGACAAAGATATGTAGATTTAATTGTTAATCCTGAAGTTAAAAATACTTTTATTTTAAGAAGTAAGATTATAAAAGAATTAAGAAGAATATTAGATGAAAAAGGATATATGGAGGTAGAAACTCCTATACTTACTACTGTAGCAACAGGAGATGCTGCAAGACCTTTTATTACACATCATAATACTCTTAATTTAGATATGTATTTAAGGATAGCTCCAGAGCTTAATTTAAAAAGAATTATTGTTGGTGGTATAGATAAAGTTTATGAAATAGGTAGAAACTTTAGAAATGAAGGAATGGACATAAAACATAATCCGGAATTTACCAATATAGAACTTTATTCTGCATATGAAGATTATAATGATATGATGGATATCTCTGAAGAAATAATTTCTACTATAGCTCAAAATGTTTTAGGAACAACAAAAATAAATTATCAAGGACAAGATATAGACTTAACTCCTGGATTTAGAAGAGTGACTATGATAGATGCAATAAAAGAAGTTACAGGAATTGATTTTAATGAGATAAAGACTGATGAAGAGGCAAGAAAACTTGCTGAGGAAAAAGAAGTTGAAATAGATCCTATAAAAAATACAAGAGGACATATAATAAACGAGTTTTTTGAAGAGTTTGTTGAAGAAACATTAATTGCCCCAACTTTTATAATTGATTATCCAGTAGAAGTATCGCCTTTAACTAAAAGAAAGTCTTCAGATCCAAGTTTAGTTGAAAGATTTGAACTATTTATTGGTGGAAGAGAATATGGTAATGCTTATTCTGAGCTTAATGACCCAATAGATCAATATGAAAGATTTGTAAAACAAGCAGAAGCAAAAGCTTTAGGTGATGAAGAAGCAGGGGGAATGGATGAAGACTTCATTAACGCTCTTGAGATAGGACTTCCACCAACTGGAGGACTAGGACTAGGATTAGATAGATTAATTATGTTATTTACAAACAGTTATTCAATAAGAGATGTATTATTTTTCCCTACAATGAAACCACTTAACAATGTTTAATTGAGTTTAAATAACTAGTTATATTTTTAAAAAATATTCAAAGAGGTAAGACCATAAGAATATCTATTAATGTAATGTAAAAATTATGGAGTTATATACCAATAATAAAACAAGTATCAGAAGAAGTTGATTATATCGTTAGGATTTAATCGGTTATTATATGTATAATATTATATAGTTTATTAAATTTAAACAAAATAGAAAAATAGTTAGCTTTTTTGTCAATAGTTTGGGTATAGATAACGAAAAGTTATCTGGCTCTATAATATATGTTGGAGTGCGAAAACACATCACAACCTATATTATAGAGTCACTTTTTTTACTTGTATATAATTAAATTTTTATAATATAGAAAAGTTGAAAAAACATATACAATATAGTATAATCTAATGAACAAGTTAAGGTGGGATAAGCGTATTGAATAAGATAAAAACTTTAAAACTTAATATAATAACATCTATATTGCCATGGATAATTTTAGCAGTGATAGGTTTTATTAAAATTAAATTCTTCATAATGATTTATGGTGATGAAACAAATGGTTTTATACAATTAATAACTCAGATATATACTTATTTATCTTTAGTAGAAATGGGATTTGGGTCTGCTATAATATATAAGTTATATAAACCTTTGGCAGAAGGTAATAAAGAAGAAGTTACGAAGTTAGTAAATGGAAGTAAAAAAACATACAAAGGCATAGCTATTAAGTTGTTTGGAATGGCTACTATAGCTGCATTTGTATTACCATTTTTCTTAGAAATGGAAACAATGTCAAAGGCTAAAATGATAACAATTTTTATGGTATTTGCAGTAGATTATTTTGTTAAAAATATATTTGACCTCCCTTATAGAACATTGTTATATGCTGATCAAAAGAAATATAAAGCTAACATAATTATTAATGTTGCTACTTTAATTGTTAAAGCAGTAGAACTTTGTTTAATATTAACAGGTTTAGATTATTTATTAGTTCTTACTTCAATTGTTATTCTAAATGTAACAAGTTATATAATATTTAGTAAAATTGTAAAAAAAGAATATTCTTGGCTTGATATGACAAAAGAAATTGATCTTACAACTAAAGAAATGTCTAAAGATGTAATGGGACATAAAGTATCTAGAATTGTTTTTTATGGAACAGACAACATAATAATATCAATGACTAAAAATTTGGGATTAACAGCCACTTCTATTTATGGTTCATATAATTATATCATTACTGCTATAAGAAATATATTAGATATGTTTTTTGCTTCTCCTCTTGAGATATTAGGCAATAAGTTTGCAAAAAACAATGCAAAAAAAGGTGAGGCAGAAAGCTTATATAACGAAATATTATCTGCAACATATTTTATTGGGGTTATAATAAGTGTGGTTACTTTTTCTTCAATTAGTAAACTAGTTGAAGTTTGGATAAACAAAGATTATGTATTAGATAGTATAACTATGCTTATATTTGCTATCTATGTATGGTATGAGTGTGTTGGAAGAACAAATCTTACAATGATAGAAGCAAACGGAAAATATAAAGAGACAAAGTGGATTGAATTTACTTGTGTAGCGGTTAATATTATACTTTCAATAATATTTGCTAGATTTTTTGGAATAGCAGGTGTTGTAGGAGCAACAGTTATATCTATGGCTTTTGTAAGGCATCCTTTCCAGACTAAATTTTTACATAGAAGTATATTTAAGACAGGAATGAAAAAATCTTTTGGTAAATTCATATTATATACAATTTCTATGTTAACAATTTGTGCAATAAATTACCTATTAATTCAAAAATTAAATATATATAGTAATTTAAATTATTTTACTTGGATAGTTGATACATTAATAATTGCAGCAATTAATAGTATAGTTTTATTTATTGGATGTTATATGTTAGATAGTTCATTTAAGAAAGTAGTTAAAAGGTTTATTAAGTTTAAAAAATGAATATAATTAAATCAATAATAATGTTATATATAATGTTGAAAAAATATACTCGTTATAGTATAATCATGTAATTGAAAAAACAAATAAAAGGAGAATAAAAAATGTTAAAAAAACTAGAAAAAATGTATGACGAGAAAGTTATAAGTTTGTTCTATATATTGTTACCACTTGTTGAGGTTATAACTACATATATGATAGTTCATATGAATACATCGATAACTCTTGGAATAGTATATAAAACACTATTTTTACTATATGCGATATTTTATTTAGTTTTTATAAATAAAGAAAAAAGGAAATCTACATTTGTAATGCTAGGTTTTATTGTTATATCTGCAGTTATTAATTTTATTATATCTATAGATAGTTTTTCTTTATCTAGTATAATAGTAAAGATTTCTGAAATATGTAAGTATATTACATTCCCAGTTGCGATGCTGTTTTTATATAAATATACTGAAAATGGTAATAAAATACATTTAAAAACATTGGTTTATAGTGCATCTGTTTATGCTACAGTAATGATTATTGCTAGATTAACTGGAACACAATATGCAACATATTCAACAGTTCCTGAATATGGCCATTCAGGGTGGTACTATTCTGGAAATGAGATAAGTGCGCTTCTTGCTATGTTTTATCCTATTATCATATATTTCGCTAGTAAATATAGAAGTAAATCAATGATATTTGCTCTTAGTACAGTTACGTATGGCTTATTAGCTATAGGAACAAAAACATCATTTGTAGCAATAGCTATTACAATAATTGGATTGTTTATATTTGAACTTTTTATGTTTATTACTAGAAAAAATAGATTATCTAAGAATATGTTGTTTACAGTATTTATTTTATTGATTGTATTAATTGCAAGTGCTCCATACTCTCCTTCTTTAAAATATATGGTAGAAAGAATTGATATAGCTAAAAACTCAGTTACTGTTGGTGAAGAACCGGTTGATAATAAAAAGGTATTACAATCTTTTGTATATAATGGTAGAGAACTAGATGTTCAAGAGCAAGTTGAAAAATATAAAAATGCAAGTGTTATAGAGAAAATATTTGGAGTAAATCATGATAATAGAATAAAGCTAGAAGATGGTAGCTATAATTCTATAGAAAGAGATTTATACGATATATTCTTTGTTTATGGAATAGTTGGAATTTTTATATATTTTATGCCTATTGTATTAATATGTGTAAGCTTTTTGGAAAGAATGTTTAAAGATTTTAAAACTGAATGTAATGAAAAGAATTTCGTTATGGGGATAAGTATTTGTTTATCCCTTGGAATATCGTACATAGCAGGTCATGTATTATTAGCTCCAACAGTTGCTCTTTTCTTAAGTGTTGTATTAATTAAACTTAATACAAAAGAAGATAGCTTTTATATAGAAGAAAAAAATAGTAAAAGGAAGGTAGCTATATTTATACCTAGATTATCCATAGGTGGTATGGAAAAATCATTAATTAATTTATTAAGAATGAGCAATTTAAAAAGTAAATATGATATTAAGGTATATGTCGGATATATAAAAGATAAAGAATATATTGATGATATACCAAAAGAAATAGATACTTATGTTTTTTGTAAAAAAGATTGGACATTAAAAAATAAAATTATAACAATATTTAAAATGATAGTATTAAATTCTAAATTTATATTTGAAAATACTTTTTATGCATCTATTTGTTATGGACATAATCATGGAGTACTTGCAACTCTAACAAGAAATGCATCAAAGAATAATATTATATTTATACATGCAGATTTAGCAAGTAGAAATGAAAAAGAAATGAAAAAACTTAATAGTCAAGTAAAATTTCAAAAATTTAAAAAAGTGGTCTGTGTTTCAGATAAGGCATTAAGAAGTTTTAAAGAAATATTCCCCCAATATAATGGGACATCTTTAGTAATTAATAATTACATAGATGGAGATAAAATATTAAAGCTAGCTAGTGATGATAAAGAAATAACAGAAAATATTGATTTTGAAGGAAAGATAACATTCATACATGTTTCTAGACAGGAAGAAAAAAGTAAAAAAATATCAAGAATAATAGAAAGTAGTAAAAAACTAAAAGATGATAAATATAATTTTCAAGTAATACTTGTAGGAAATGGTGAAGATAGCAAATCATATGAAAAAATGATAAAAGAATCTAAGTTAGAAGATACTATATTTATGGTAGGCAACAAAAAGAATCCATATGTTTATCTTAAAAAAAGCTCAGCTTTATTATTTACATCAATTTATGAAGGATATGGCGTAGTTTTAGATGAAGCAAGAGTGCTAAATATACCAATTATTTCTACAGATGTTGCAGATGCTAAAAATATAACAGAAAAAGGATTTGGAATATTATGTGAAAATAGCAGCGAAGGTGTATATTTAGGAATGAAAGAATTCTTAGATAAAGGATATAACATTAAAGAGAAATTTGATTATAATAAATTTAACAATGTTATTACTAATAAACTAAATGATATTATTAAGGAGAGATAATTATGAGTGATCCTAATAAAAAAGTAAGCTTAAAAGAAAAAGTAGCAAAGCAAGGAATGTATGTGCTTTCACATATATCTCCAAAACTATCAAGTAAAGTATTATATAGAATTCTTACGCATAAAAAATTAAATCTAAAAAATCCAGAGCTATTTAATGAAAAACTTATGAAATTAAAAATAGATGACTATAACAATAATGACTTAGTAATAAAATGTACAGATAAGTATTTAGTAAGAGATTACATAAAAGAATGTGGAGTAGAAGAAATACTTAATGAAATTTATGGTGTATATAATAATGCTTATGAAATAGATTGGGATAAGCTTCCAAATAAATTTGTTTTAAAATGCAATCATGGATGTGGATATAATATTATTTGTACTGATAAAGACAAACTAGATAAAGAGCATACAATAAAAACACTTAATAAATGGATGAAGAAAAAATTTGGATATGAAACTTCAGAACTTCATTATCCAAAAATAAAACCATTAATTATATGTGAAAAATACATAGAAACAGATGCAGGAGTTTTTCCAAATGATTATAAAATATATTGTTTTGATGGTAAACCTAAGGTAATACTTACATGTACGGAAAGACAGAATAACCTAAGACTTAATTTTTTAGATTTAAATTGGAATGAACTTGATATTGGAACTAAAGCTGATAGGGCTGAATCAATTCCACAAAAACCAGAATGCCTTGATAAAATGATAGAGTATGCTAAAATATTATCAAAACCATTTAAATATGTAAGAGTAGATTTTTATGATTTTAATGGCAAGCCATTATTTGGTGAGCTTACTTTTACACCAGCAAGATGTGCAGCTTGGTATTATAGTGATGAAGGCAACAAATTTTTAGGAGATATGTTGAAATTATAGATTTTATTAGGGGAGTAATTTTATGAAAAATAAAAAATTAAAAAGAGTTATGTTTATATCTAGTGTAGGAGGGCATCTTACACAGATGCTACAACTAAAAGGGATATTTAAAGACTATAATTATATACTAGTTACTGAGTATACAGACGTTACAAAAGATATGAAAAGTAAGTATAAAATGGAATACTTGACATATTGTAGTAGACAATATTGGCTTTCATATCCTTTTAAAGAAGGATGGAATATTTTAAAATCATTATTTCTATTTTTTAAGTATAGACCTAAAGTTGTAGTTACAACAGGAACCCATACAGCAGTACCTATGTGTTATATAGCTAAATTATTTGGTAGTAAAGTTATTTTTATAGAGAGCTTTGCTAAAAGGACAAGCCCTACAAAATCTGGTAAAATGGTATATCCTATTGCTGATACTTTTGTTGTACAATGGGATAGTATGAAAAAGTTTTACCCTAAAGCAAAAGTTTGGGGGTGGATTTATTAATGATATTAGTTACATTAGGAACTCAAAAACAAGAATTTACTAGATTATTAGATGCTATTGAAAATAGTAATATTAATGATGAGATAATAGTTCAAGCAGGACATACTAAATATGATAGCCAAAAAATGAAAATTTTAGATTTTGTAAGCTATGAAGAAATGGAAAAATTAGTAGAAAGAGCAGATTATATAATTACTCATGGTGGGACAGGATCTATAGTTGAACCATTAAAAAAAGGCAAAAAGATAATAGCTTGTGCTAGAATGCAAAAATATGGAGAACATGTAGACAATCATCAGGAAGAATTGGTAAGTATTTTTAGTGATCAGGGATATATATTAGAGTTAAAAGATGGTGAAAGTCTAGATGATGTTATGGAAAAAGCCAAAACTTTTACTCCTAATAAATATGAAAGTAATACAGAAAAATTTATGAATGAATTAAAGGAAGAAATAAATGTTAAACCTCAAAAAAGCAGTAATTCATTTTGGATAGGATTAATATTATTAGTTACTTTTTATATAATTTCTTTATTAGCACCAATAGGTGGAGATGATTGGGGCGGAAAATTAAATGGCTCAAATAATATTATAGAAAACTTTAAATTAGCTTTTGAAAGATACTTTACTCTTGGTGGAAGAATAGTAGCAAATACATTAGTTATGTTCTTTATAAATACAGAATGGCTTTGGAATATTGTGAATGCTGCAATGGTATGTGGTGCATATTTTATAATATGCAAAATATCTGGTGTTTCAAGTAGAAAAATAATGCCATTTCTAGTAGCTCTTAGCGTGATATTTTTAGAAAGTACTATTTTTACTCAATGTTATCTATGGATAGCTGGAAATTGTACTTATACAATGCCAACATTTTTATGTTTAGTATATTTTGCTTTAATGAATAAAATTTGGAAAAAAGATTATTCACAAAGTAAGTTAAAGATAACGTTGTGTTGTATTATAAATTTACTTGCATCAATGATGGCAGAAAGTGTTGGTGCTGCACTAGTTTTCGCTAATGCTTTATTACTCGTATATACTTGGGTAAAAAATAAAAAAATTAATAAAAATATATTAATATATTTTATTATATCTCTAGCAGGATTCTTAGTTATGATACTTAGTCCAGGTTCTTCAGCTAGACTTTCAAGTGAAAGTTCAGAATTTGGAGAATTGTCTTTAATTGGAAAGTGCCTATATAATTTAAAGAATTTTGTAAAATTTACATATATGGAAAACAATGTATTAATGGCATTACTTACAGCATGTATTTTCATTATAGTAAATAAAAATGTAAGAAATAAAGTTATAAAAATATTAACAAGTATATATTTGCTTGTTCCAGTGATTAATATAATTGCAAATTTATTAACTAGCATAGCTAGTACTAGTTCAAAAGCAACAGCTTTATTATCATATATTGATTTTATAAGAAACTCAGAGAGTATATTAATTCAAATTTATTGGATTACATTTACATTATTGTTAATATATATTGCGTTTAGATTTGTAAAAGATAAATATAAAGCATTATTTTATTTATTTGTTGGATTATCTAGTAATTTAGCACTATTATTGTCACCAATTTCTGGTCACAGAACAGCATTATTTACTGTATACATGTTATATGCATTTTCATTTATACTATTAGGTGAAGTTGATACAAAAAATACACCTTCTAAAATAAAAAGTATATTTGGAATATTAGTAAAACTCGCGTTTGTTGGAACAATTGCATTGTTATTAGTTATCTATTCTAATGTTAGATTAATGCAAATTGATAGAGAAGAAATAATAAATAAAGGAATAAGAGAAAATAGTAAAGAGATAACACTTTTATTGTTTCCTGAAGAAGTGTTGCATAATTTAAATGCGTGGCATGAAGGACATTTAGCTAATCTAAAAAAATATTATGGCATAGATGAGGATGTTAAAATAAAGAGAGTTAGAACAAAATGGATATATTCTATTATATATTTAAGAGAAGATCTTAATATGTATAAATAAAATTTTTATTAAAAAATATCAGAGAGTGCAGGATTATTTTCTTGCATTTTCTTTTTAAGCAAAAGATTGAACTTTACATAAATATATGATATAATACTAACGAATTTTAACATTATATCTTTTTAATAATTTGAAAGGAGTTGATATTAAACTATAGTTAGTGTTTTAAAGCTTAAAAGCAACATAAAAATATTACTATTTTATTCTAGTCTGCTATTAAATAGTGACTGTTAAACATAAATAATAATTTTGAGGAGGAATTAACTTATGAAAGTAGTAATTTTAGCAGGAGGATTTGGAACTCGGATATCTGAAGAAAGTCATTTGAAACCTAAACCTATGATTGGAATTGGAGAAAAACCTATCTTGTGGCATATCATGAAAAGTTATTCTGCAAGAGGATTCAATGAGTTTATTATCTGTTTAGGATATAAATCTCATGTGATTAAAGAATTCTTTTCAAACTATTATTTGTATACATCAGATGTTACTTTTGATCTCAAGACTAATAGTATGGAAGTCCATGATAACTATTCTGAACCTTGGAAGGTAACGTTGGTCGATACTGGCCTTAATACAATGACAGGTGGAAGGATAAAAAGAATTCAAAAATATATTGGCAATCAATCTTTTATGCTTACTTATGGAGATGGAGTTTGTGACATTGATATGAATGATATATTAAAGTTCCATAAAAAGCATGGAAAATTAGCAACTCTTACAGCTGTAAATGCAGGACAAAGATTTGGCGTACTTGAAATTGATGACAATATGGAAATAAACGCATTTAGAGAAAAGAACGATACAGACGGAAGCTATATAAATGCAGGATTTATGGTGCTTGAACCAGAAGTATTTAATTATATTGAAGGTGATAGTACTGTATTTGAAAAAGAGCCACTTGAAGCATTAGCAAAAGATGGACAACTTATGGCATATAAATATGATGGTTTCTGGAAGTGTATGGATACTCAAAGAGATAAAATGCAACTTGAAGAAATGTGGGAATCTGGACATGCTCCATGGAAAGTATGGGAGGATTAAAAATGAAAGACTTATTATCTTTTTATAAAGGAAAAAAAGTTCTAATTACAGGTCATACAGGTTTTAAAGGAAGCTGGCTTACACGGATTTTAGTTAATGCAGGTGCTAAGGTTATGGGATATAGTTTAGCTCCCGAGACTCATCCTAACTTATTTGAATGTGCAGATATAGAAAAAGGGATGGAAAGATCAGTAATTGCCGATGTAAGAAGCTTTGATAATTTGTATGATGCGATGGAGAGTTTTAAGCCTGAAATTGTATTTCATCTTGCAGCTCAACCAATTGTTAGAACATCATATGAAGAACCTGTTAGAACGTACGAAACAAATGTTATGGGAACAGTAAAAGTCTTAGAGGCTGTGAGACGTGTTAAATCTGTAAGATCATTTTTAAATGTTACTACCGATAAAGTATACAAAAATAATGAATGGGAATGGGGTTACAGAGAAAATGAAGAACTTAATGGATTTGACCCTTACTCAAATAGTAAATCTTGTTCAGAGCTAGTTACTAAGTGTTACAAAGAGGCTTTTTTTGCAGATGGTTCAGTTAGAATATCAACTGCTAGGGCAGGAAATGTAATTGGTGGAGGAGATTTTGCCAAAGACAGAATTATACCTGATTGTGTTAGAGCAGCGATGACAAAGCAAGACATATTTGTGAGGAATCCTAATTCTGTAAGACCTTTTCAACATGTACTTGAGCCACTTTTTGCATATCTTTTAATTGCAAAACGTCAATATGAAGATGCTAGGTATGCGGGTAGTTATAATGTTGGACCAGACGAAGCAGACTGTGTTACAGTAGGACAGTTAGTTACAATGTTTTGTTCAAGTTGGGGTGAAGATTTAAAATGGTCTACTAAAATGGAAATTGGTCCTCATGAAGCAAATTTTTTAAAGCTGGATTGCTCTAAGTTAAAAAGTACTTTTGGTTGGTCACCTACGTGGAATATATCTGAGGCTATTGAAAAAACAGTTGAATTTTCAAAGATATTTTTGCAAAATGGTGATATGTCAAAATGTATGGATACTCAAATAAATGAATTTATAGGAGGCAAATAATATGCTTGAAAACAAAACAGAGATAGAGGCAAGAAAATATATATTAAAACTCGTCGAGGAATATTGTAACAAGTTTCATAATCAAAAAAAAGATTTTAAAGATGGAGACAGAATACCATATGCATCAAGAATATATGATAGTGAAGAAATGGTAAATCTTGTAGATAGTTCTTTAGAATTTTGGCTTACTTCTGGAAGATATACAGACGAGTTTGAAAAAGAACTTGCAGCTTATCTTGGAGTTAAGTATTGTTCAGCAGTGAACTCCGGTTCTTCTGCAAACTTACTTGCATTCATGTCACTAACATCTCCGCTTCTTGGTAAAAGAGCTGTAAAAAGGGGAGACGAAGTAATAACTGTTGCAGCTGGATTTCCTACTACGGTTACACCATATATTCAATTTGGAGCTGTTCCAGTTTTTGTTGATATTACAATTCCTCAATATAACATTGATGTGAGAATGTTAGAAAAGGCTTTGTCAGATAAAACAAAAGCAGTTATGATTGCTCATACACTTGGAAATCCATTTGATTTAAAAACAGTTGTGGATTTTTGCAAGAAGCATGATTTGTGGCTTATAGAAGATAATTGTGATGCACTTGGTTCTAAGTATACAATTGATGGTAAAGAGTGCTTTACAGGTACAATTGGAGATATAGGAACATCAAGCTTTTATCCACCACATCATATGACAATGGGTGAGGGTGGAGCTGTATATACAAACAATCCACTTTTGAATAAGATTGTTCGTTCATTTAGAGATTGGGGGAGAGATTGTTCTTGCCCATCTGGTGTAGATAATCTTTGCAAGCATAGATTTGATGGTCAGTACGGAGAACTTCCTAAAGGTTATGATCACAAGTATGTATATTCTCATTTTGGGTATAACCTTAAAATTACAGATATGCAAGCTGCAGTCGGATGTGCTCAGTTAAAAAAACTCCCTTCATTTGTTGAAAAAAGGAAATATAACTTTAGGCTCCTTAAAGAGAAACTCAGTGACTTGCAAGATAAAATTATACTTCCAGAAGAATGTTCTGGTTCTGATCCTAGCTGGTTTGGATTTATGATTACTTGTAAAGAAGGAGTATCTAGAAATGTTGTTGTAAATTATCTAGAGAAAAATGGAATTCAAACTAGAAACTTGTTTGCAGGGAATCTTATCAAACATCCATGTTTTGACGAAATGAGAAGATGTGGAGAAGGATATAGAGTAGTAGGAGGTCTTGAAAACACTGATAAAGTTATGAATGACAGCTTTTGGATAGGAGTATATCCCGGTATGACAGGTGCTAAAATCAGTTATATGGCCAAAAAAATTCATGAAGCGTTAAGATAACAAATGGTATAAGGTGCGCTTTTTAAGCGCACCTTAATTTTTAAATACTTTAATTTCAAGTTGACTTGTAATTAATTTCACATTATAATAATTGTTATGAATGGAGAAAATATACATGAAAAAAATATTAGAAAAATGTGGGATTAATAACAAACAAGATTTAAAAAAGACTATATTGCAGTTTATAAAATTTGGAATAATAGGAGTTTCTAACACTTTAATATCACTTTTAATTTATTATGTTTTAGTTTACTTTAATTGTAATTATATTGTTGCAAATACAATAGGATTTATTGTAAGTGTTCTAAATTCATATTATTGGAATAATAGGTATGTGTTTAAATCAACAGTCAATAGTAATTCAAAAGTTGATAAGATTAAACAATTAGTAAGAGTTTATATGGCATATGGAATTACATTTTTGCTTAGTACAGTCTTATTATATGTTATGGTTGATCTTTTGCATATATCGGAATATATAGCACCTATAATAAATTTATGTATAACTGTTCCAATTAATTTTATAATGAATAAATTGTGGGCATTCAAATAAAACGAAGAATAACTAAACATATAGCCTTAATAAAATTTATGAAGGAGTTGACATTAATGAAAGTAAAAGTCTCTGACTATATAGCTAATTTTTTAGTAGAAAATGGCATTAGTCATGTATTTACAGTAACTGGTGGTGGTGCTATGCATTTAAATGACAGTTTGGGACATAAGAATGGGCTAAAATGTATATACAATCATCATGAACAGGCTTGTGCTATTGCAGCAGAAAGTTATGCTCGGATAAATAATAAAATAGCAGCAGTTTGTGTAACAACTGGACCAGGAGGAACTAATGCTATAACAGGTGTTGTTGGTGGATACTTGGATTCAATTCCAATGCTCATTATATCTGGACAAGTTAGATATGATACAACTGCAAGAAGTACAGGGCTTGGAATAAGAGCAATGGGCGATCAAGAATTTGATATTTGTAAAGCGGTTGAGTCAATGACTAAATACTGTGAAATGGTTATTGATCCTAAAAAAATACGGTATTGTTTGGAAAAGGCTCTTTATTTAGCATATAGTGGAAGACCAGGTCCATGCTGGCTTGATATTCCGCTAAATGTTCAAGGAGCATATATTGAAACAAACGAATTGTATGGTTATGATAGCTATGTAGATGAATTTCAAAGCAGTCAAGTAAATATTGATGATTTAGTTATGCAAGTGATTGATAAAATTAAATTTGCAAAAAGACCTGTTTTATATGCAGGAAACGGTATCAGAATTTCTGGTGGGTATAAATCTTTTATTAGAGTTATTGAAAAACTTAATATTCCTATTGTTACAGCATGGAATAGTATAGACGCTATTTATGATGATCATCCACTTTATGTTGGTCGTGGTGGAATAATGGGAGATAGAGCAGGAAACTTTGCAGTGCAAAATAGTGATTTAGTTTTGTCTATTGGATGTAGACTTAGTATACGCCAGGTAGGATATAACTGGAAAACATGGGCAAGAGCAGCATATAAAATTATGGTGGATGTGGATAAAGAGGAGCTTAAAAAACCGACTTTGTCCATTGATATGCCAATATGTGCTGATGCAAAAATATTCTTGGAAAAACTTGATAAAAGCTTATCTGTTTCAAAACTTTTTGAAAATCAAGATTGGCTTGATAAGTGCTCAGAATGGAAACATAAGTATCCAGTTGTTTTACCTAAACACTATGAAAATATCGATGGAAGAGCAAATCCTTACTGCTTTATTAAAGAACTTAGTAAGCGGCTGAATTATGGACAGATCACTGTTGTAGGAAATGGAACAGCTTGTGTTGTAGGAAGTCATGCTTATGTAATAAAACCAGGTCAAAGATTTATTATTAACTCTGCTATTGCCTCAATGGGGTATGATTTACCTGCAGCAATTGGTGCAACGTTTGCAAGAAATGACAATCAAGATATTATATGCATAAGTGGTGATGGTAGTATTCAGATGAATATTCAGGAACTGCAAACAATAATTCATCATAGACTTCCTTTAAAAATATTCATCATTAATAACAATGGTTATCATTCTATACGTCAAACACAGACTAACATGTTTAACAAACAATTTGTTGGTATAGGACCAGAGAGTAACGATCTTAGTTTTCCTGATATGTCTAAACTTGCGCCTGCATACGGATTCCCATATTTTAAAGTTGAAAAAAACGAGGATATGGGGATTGTGATTGAAGAAGTTCTAAAAATTAAAGGACCTATTGTATGTGAAGTATTTGTTTCTGAAAAGCAAAACTTTGAACCTAAATCTGCAACTAAAAAACTTGAAGATGGAACTTTAGTTTCACCTCCACTTGAGGATTTAGCACCATTTTTAGACAGAGAAGAGTTTAAAGAGAATATGATTATTCCAATCATTGAGGAGGAATAGAATGTGATTAAAAGTGCCGTTATAACCGGAGCGACTTCTATGATAGGAATACATGTTATAAGACAACTGCTATCACAAGGAGCAAAGGTATTAGCAATTGCAAGAAGAAAAAGTAAGGAGATAGAAGAATTCCTATCAAATGATAACTTCAAATTTGTTAACTGTGATCTGTCTGACATTTGTAGATTGGATTTTACAGAAAAGGGATATGATTTTTTTATACACCTAGCTTGGATGGGAACAACTGGTAAATATAGAGATGATGTATATCTTCAAAATCTAAATGTTGAATACACTTTAGATTCAGTGTGTTTAGCTAAAAGACTAAGATGCAAAACATTTATTGGAGTAGGCTCTCAAGCTGAGTATGGCATTACAAAAGATATTATTAAATATGATAGTCCAGTAAATCCAGAAACAGGGTATGCTATTGCTAAATATTCTGCTTGCAAAATGAGTAGACTGCTTTCAAAGCAACTTAAAATTAGACATATTTGGGTGAGAATTTTTAGTGTATACGGTCCAATTAACAATCCAAATACGTTAATAATGCAAAGTATAGCTTCTTTTTTAAAGGGTGAAGTTCCAAAGTATACTGCTGGGACACAAATTTGGAATTACCTTTATGTAGAAGATGCTGTAAAAGGAATTTTACTTGCTGCAGAAAAAGGAAAAGATGAACAAGTCTATTGCATTGCAAGTACTGAACAGAAAAAACTTAAGGACTATATTTATAGTATAAGAGATATTATCGATTCCAGTTTATCCTTAAAATTTGGTGAAATTCCATACTCTAGTAATAAAGTTACAAATTTGAATGTGGATATCTCAAGAGAAATTAAAGAGCTGGGTTTTAAACCAGAAGTATCATTTGAAGAGGGTATAAAAAAGACTGTCAAATGGTATAAAGATAGTAATTAATAGTAGACTAAAAAAGATGTAAGTTAAAACTTGCATCTTTTTTCCTTGTATTATGTAAATATGTGTAGTATAATATGGTCGTATATTTTAAGGAGAAAATGATGAAAAAGATTAGTATAGTAATTCCTTGTTATAACGAGGAAGAAAATGTTGAAGCAATAAGTAAAGCTGTAGAACAAGAGATAAAAGAAAAGTTAGCTAATTATGATTATGAAATATTATTTATTGATAATTGTTCTACAGATAAAACAAAAGAGATTATTGAAAAAATATGTAAAGAAAATAGTAAAATAAGAGCGATTTTTAATGCTAAAAATTTTGGGCAGTTTAATTCCCCATATTATGGAATGTTGCAATCAACAGGCGATTGCACTATATTGCTATGTGCAGATTTTCAAGATCCAGTTGATATGATATCTAAATTTGTTAAAGAATGGGAAAACGGTTATAGAATTGTAATTGGAATTAAAAAGAGTAGTAAAGAAAATAAACTAATGTATTTTTTAAGAAGTTTATATTACAAAATAATAAGAAAGATGTCAGATACAGAACAAATAGAACATTTTACTGGATTTGGGTTATATGATAAAACTTTTATAGATGTACTAAGAAATTTAGATGATCCAACACCTTTTTTAAGAGGGATAGTTGCAGAACTTGGTTTTTCAAGAAAAGATATCCCTTATGAACAAGCTAAAAGAAGAGCAGGTAAGACACATAATAATTTTTATAAATTATATGATGCGGCAATGCTAAGCCTTACATCATATACAAAAGTTGGATTAAGAATTGCTACTTTTCGGAGGAATATTTATAGGACTTGTAAGTTTTATAGTGGCACTTGTTTATCTTATATTAAAGTTATGTAATTGGGAAATGTTTTCTGCAGGTAGTGCCCCTATAGTTATAGGAATATTTTTCTTAGGAGCTATACAATTATTCTTTTTAGGATTTTTAGGAGAATATATTTTATCTATTAATTCTAGAGTAATGAGAAGACCACTAGTAATAGAAGAAAAAAGAATAAATTTTGATAAGTAATTAACGGAGATATATTATGAAGAACATTTTTAAAATAGTTGATAAATATTATAAAAAGTATAAAGAACTTGTAAATTATGCTTTCTTTGGAGTGCTTACTACTTTAGTAAACTATATAGTATACATAGTATCTAGCAGGTTTTTTAGATTAGACTTAACAATGTCTACTATTATAGCCTGGGTTATAGCTGTACTGTTTGCATATATAACTAATAGAAAATACGTATTTGAAAGTAAAATAGTTGGTTTTAAAGGTATCATTAAAGAAATAAGCTCATTTTTCTTTTTTAGAGTATTATCAGGTATAATAGATGTAGTTATAATGTATGTATCTGTAAACTTAATGGGAATATATGATCTTATTATGAAGTTATTATCTAATGTTATAGTTATAATAGCTAATTATTTATTTAGTAAGATATTTATATTTAAAGAAAAAAAGATTAAAGATGATTTAGATAGTACCTTCTTTGAAATTAAACAAGAAAATAAAGCTGCAATATTTTTTATGAATGTTATAAAAATAGTTACATTAATAGCAGCAGTAATAATACTATATTTAAATTTTAATATAGCAGCATTCATTTTACTTACTTTAATATATTTATTAATGGATGTTTTGATTAAACATAAAAAAACTACAACTTTTGATAAGGATAAAAAAAGTAAAAATAAAGTACTTAGTTTTTTAGATAACAATTATCACTATATCATACTTATAATAGCTTTTATAATTAGAATAGCTATGTATTTTAAATTACAGATAGTACCAAGGTCAGATTTTAAAGCGGTGTTATTAGCTGCACAGGAACTATTAAATGGAAACAACATATTAAATACAGACCCATATTTTATTAGATGGGCTTATCAAACTGGAATGGTATTATATGATGCACTTGTTATAGGACTATTAGGAAGTGAGCTATGGTTACATATTTTAGATTGCGTTTATGGCTCAATAGTATGTTTATTTATCTACTTAATAGCAAAAGAAATTTTTGGCAAAAGACCAGCGCAGATTGTATCTTTTTTGTACTGCATTGGAATATATGTGTCGGCTTTTTGTGGTGTATTAAGTAATCAACATATATTTTCAGTTTTCATACTCATGGCTATATATATACTAGTAGCTAAAAAATACAGCAATATGAATTATATATTGAAATATTTACTTGTAGGAGCTTTAATAGCTTTTAGTAATATATTTAGAACAGAAGCTATTGTATATGTAGCAGTAATTTTAGTTTACATATTTATTAATTGTTTAAGTAAGGAAAAATATAAAAAGGGAATAGTTAGTATGTTCCTAATAATAGCAACATACTTAATTATAAATAATTCAGCTTCATTCTTAGTTAAAGCTACAGGTGTAAATAACAATGGATTAGAAAATAAAGATGTTTTATGGAAATTTGTTTGTGCTTCTGATTATAATGCAAAAGGGGGATATAGCAAAGAAGGTACAAAGATATTATTAAATACAGAAGCCGAAAAAGAATTTATCAAGAAAAATCTAGCCTCACTTTCTGTAAGTGAATATATTGACTTTTTTGAAATTAAAGAACGAGAATTTTGGGGGAATATACCATATTATTGGGTATTTTATGAGCTTGAAAATAAAAATGTAGAAATATTTGGAAAAGTATATCAATTTTCAGATGTTTTAGAAGGAATACAATTTTATGATGTAACAATTTTCTTGATTTGTATAATATCAGCTACAATATTTGTAATGTACAACAAAAAACAAGGTATTACTGATAGAAGAATATACTTACTTTATTTAGTTATTCTTGCAAATTTCTTTGTATATCTTTTAATTGAAGTGAATGCAAGATATTCGTATATTGCAAAGGTATTTATATATATATTAGCTGCAGGAGGAATTAATCTGTTTATTAAGAAAAATAAAAATAGATGTATAAAGGAGGATTAGCTATGGAATATGATGCAATAGTAATTGGTGCGGGATTTGCTGGTAGTGTAGTAGCTAGACAACTTGCAGAAAGCGGAAAAAAAGTCTTATTACTAGAAAAAAGAGAACATATAGGCGGAAATATGTATGAATGTGTAGATACTAATGGTGTTAGAATACACAGGTATGGACCTCATATATTTCATACTAATAATAAAAAAGTATATAATTATTTAAATAAATTCTCAAATTGGTATAAATATGAACATAGAGTGCTTGGAAAAATTGACGGAAATTTAGTACCAATACCATTTAATTATACTTCATTAGAGACTTTATTTAATAAAGATGAAGCAATAATAATAAAAAATAAGTTAGATAGTTTATATCCAGATAGTAAAAAAGTATCAATATTAGATTTGATAAATAATAGTGATGAGGATATTAAGAAAATAGGACAGTTTGTTTATAATAAAGTATTTGTAAACTATACTGCAAAACAATGGGAAATTCCAATTAAGCAAGTAGATAATTCTGTTATAAATAGAGTGCCAGTTGTCTTGGGATATGATGATAGGTACTTTCAAGATGAAATTCAATATATGCCTGAAAACGGTTTTACAGAATTATTTGATAACATTTTACATAACGATAATATTACTATAATGTTAAATACAGATGCATTGAATTTAATAAAAGTTGATACTTTAAATAATAAAATATATTATAATGACGAAGAGTATAATGGTATAGTGGTATATACTGGAGAAATAGATAGATTATTAGATTATAAATTTGGGCACTTGCCTTATCGTTCTTTAGATTTAGTATTTGAGCAATACAACATAGATAAATATCAAGATGCAGCGGTTGTTAATTATCCTAATGAAGAAAAATATACTAGAATAACAGAATTCAAGCATTTTTATAATGAGAATTATGCAAAGGGGCATACAACTATATTAAAAGAGTATCCCCAAAAATATGATGGTACCAATACTCCATATTATCCAATAATAAATAAAGAAAATTTAAATATGTATAAAAAATATACAGAACATGTAAAAGATATCAATAACTTATATTTTTGCGGAAGACTAGCAGAATATAAATATTATAATATGGATGCTGTAGTTGAAAAAGCTTTGAATCTATCAGAAGAAATATTAAAAAAGGAGAAAGAAAATGAATAATGATAAATTATATATAGTAATGCCCGCATATAATGAAGAAGAAAATATCGAGACAGTAGTAAAAGAATGGCATGAAGTTGTCAGTAAAATAGGTAATGACTCAAAACTAGTAGTTGTAAATGATGGAAGTAAAGATAATACATATAAAAGATTGTGTGAGTTAAAAGTGAAATATCCATGTTTAGAGCCTATAGATAAAGTTAATGAAGGTCATGGTGCTACTGTGTTATATGCATATAAATATGCTTTAGAGAATAATGCAGATTATATATTTCAAACAGATTCAGATGGACAGACTATTGCTGATGAATTTTGGCCTTTCTGGCAAGATAGAAATAATTATGCTGCAATTATAGGACATAGAAATCACAGGAAAGATGGTTTTTTTAGAATTTTAGTAACAAAAACTCTAAAATTTGTATTGCTTTGTATTTTTGGATTAAAAATAACAGATGCAAATACTCCATTTAGATTGATGAAAAGAGAAGTTTTAGCTAAATATATTGATAGAATTCCAGACAAATTTAATTTGTCAAATGTTATGCTTACCGTATTATTAGTTGATAATAAAGAAAATATTAAATTTATGCCAATAACCTTTAGAGAAAGGCAAGGCGGAGTTAATTCAATTAATATAAGAAAAATAACTAAAATAGGAATTCAAGCGGTAAAAGATTTTAAAAGAATAAAGAAAGAAATGAAAAATAATAAAAAACAGGGAAAAAACATCAATTATTACAAAAATTGAATAATGGTACTTAAATATGGAAAATATTAACAAAATATAATATATTTGTGTTACAGAGTTATGTTTTTGTGAATAACTCTGTAACACTTTTTAA
>CALXJE010000019.1 GCA_944388545.1 uncultured Clostridia bacterium | reverse complement strand
TCAAAATTTAATTTTTTCAAAATTTCACTTGTGTGAAATCTTTTTGGCGTGGGTTTCTTTC
This sequence comes from uncultured Clostridia bacterium, assembly GCA_944388545.1. Lineage (GTDB taxonomy): Bacteria > Bacillota > Clostridia > TANB77 > CAG-465 > CALXJE01. The sequence goes on along the minus strand of CALXJE010000019.1, from coordinate 23,615 downwards.
CAATTTTTAACAAACTATTAAAATTTGTAAAATTACTATTGACTTTTAATAGTTAGTCTCCTTAATCAATATCTTCTATATCTCGCCAATTCTCAGGAAAACCGATTCTATTTAATATACTTATAAGTGGAACAGTATCTACTTTTCCATCTAATTTATCTATTTCGTAACTTATTTCACCAATTAAATCAGAGAATTGTTCTTCTGTAAGCATTTGCTTCATTATAATAAGTACCGCAAATAAATCGTTTTTCCCATATATATATTCATCTTCACTCATATCAATGTTTAAAATTTTATGGTACTTAGTATCTGGTATTACTTTTTGTGTCCTATGATCGTATAAGATTTCCTCATGAGCACATAGATTTCTAAAATTTGATAATATTGATAAATATACAGATAATGATTCGATATCTATTTTATAAAATTTTCCAATTAATTCTTTATCTTCTTCTTTTAGTATATTATAAAATTCAGAAATCATACCAAATGATAATACTTTTACAAGAATCCACATTGGTATATAACCATAATTGTTTATATAATGCATTGTTGCTGTATGCTGTAATCCATTGGTTCTAATTTGTCTTCTCATTTTATTAAGTACATCATGTACTTGTCTTGTTCTAAGAGTATCTTGTGTAAAATTTTGCGGATTTAAATAGTCTTTATCTTTATGACCATATTTTTTTGACATTTGATAACTAATTATTGACTTAATGTTATTTTCAATTATAAGTATGTGTTTAAACATTATATTTCTTAAATATCTATCAAAACAAAATGTCGCATATAATTCTTCAAAAGTAGTTCCTTCTATAAAAAATTTATCTTTATTTGCTTTCATAAATAAGTGTCTATAACCACTTATAAAAAAGTAATTTTCTCTAAAAAGAAGTTCTTTTGTTTTTTCATAATCATTTATAATAAGACCTTTTTCTTTTAAGATATCTATTTGTTCATCCAATGTTTTAAATATTTTTGTCCTCATACTCTCACCATAATAATTATATCATAAATAATATGAAAAAAATATGGAATTTTTATGTGATTTTTGTGTGATTTTACGATTTATGACAGTTTATAATACTTGAGTATTCCTTCTGTTATAATGTTTGATAGTGCTTGCTGATGTGTTTTTTGTTTTAGTAAATATCTATCGTTTGCATTAGATAAAAATCCAGCTTCTACAAGTATACCTAATTTTTCTACTTTTCTATGTAAATATATATTTGTAAGTTCTTTTACTTCTCTCGTAGTACTAAAATTATTTTTAAATTCTTTATATATTGTATTTGCTAACTCTTTATTTTGGGGATTAATATCATCATAAAATATTTGAACACCTCGCCAATTTTCACTATTTTCAGCATTTAAATGAATTGATATATACATATCTGTATTTGAATTATTAATTATTTCAATTCTCTTAGCTAAATCACTTCTTTTCTTACTATTTGTATATTTTACAGATAAATCATAATCATCATATCTAGTCATATAAACTATGGCACCAAGATTTTCTAAATTGTTCTTAAGTTTTTTACTAATAGAAAGGTTGATATCTTTTTCCATTATATTTTTATACATAGCCCCAGGATCTCTCCCTCCATGACCTGGATCTATATATATAACTTTACCTAATAAAGGCAAGCTATTTTCTTTACCATTTACTGTATAAAAAGACATAAAACATAATGTAAATAATAAGAATGTAAAAACTTTATACTTTAACATATTATCACCTATATAAGTATATGTATATATAACTTATTATTAAACAGGTATAAAAAAAAGAACTAAATTTTTTAGTTCTAATTTCCTAAAATTCCTAGAGTTTTAGTCTCTCCATATATTGGAATTTCAATCATTGAAGATATTATTGGAAGCTCATAATACATATATGCAGTTACACCATAAAAAGTTTGTTCTGTGCCATCTTTAGTAGTAGTAACTTTTTCTACACAATATTTATAATTACTACCTGTATTAATTAAAACACTTTTGCTATTTTTATAATGCTTATCATTGTTATTACATCCATTTCTAGATATTCTATAACCTATATTACCTAAATATGTATTTATTTGATCTTTAGCTAAACTATCATATCCATTATTTTCTTCAATGATACTTATAATTTTATTTTTAACTTTAAATGCTTTTGTATAGTTTGTAGAAGATGCAAATAAAATTATAAATATAACTACAAAGACTAATATTATATTAATAAATAAAGCTTGTCCGACTGCTTCTCTCATATTATCACCTTACACCATATTCGTATATCTTTTCAGTTTCTGAATAAACAGGAATTGCAAAATAATTACTTATCATTGGGATATCAACATATATATAAGTTACAACACCATAAGTAAAATAGTTCTTGTCATTCTTAGGAAATTCATAGATACAATATTTAAATCTTTGTTTTCCACCGGAATATGGAGATGTCATTAATTTTCCTGTAACAACATTTCCCTCACTATTTACTTGTGTCCTTGTTGGAGCACAAGTTTTTGAACCATTATTATCAACTCTATAACCAAAGTTAGTAAGATAATCATTTATTTGCTCAATTGCTAACTTGTTATATCCTTCATTATTTTCTATTGCATTTTCTATTCCGCTATTTACCTTATATGCTTTCATATAATTCATTATAGCCGCTAAAAAGACAATCACTATAGCTATAAATATGAATACAAAATTAAATAGAAAAGTTGAGCCTATACTTTGTTTCACGTTTACACCCCGCTTAGTATGACATCATAGACATCATTGATATTAAAAGTAGAAGTAAAATTCCTGCACCTGTAGAACATAACATCATCATAGTTTTATTTTCCATTTTTTCTAGACGTTCTTTATATTTTTGTTCACGTGCCTTATTCTGTAATGATGATACTGTTCTAGAAAACATCATTAATTGTTCTTGTTTGTTCTCTTGTGAACCTAGTCCTAAACGATAAAGTAATCTCATCATACGCATTGAATCACGAACTGGATATTCTTTAGCAAAATCCATATATGGTTGAACTGATGAATCACCAGCTTCAATTTTTGAAACTAATCTTTTTAACCCTGGAACAAAAATCTTAGGCGCAGTATGAATTGATTTGTTAATTGCTACTGGAACTGTATAATGTTGAACTAATATTTCCAAACTCTTTAAATAATAAGGTAACATTTGATTTATGGCATGTAAATTTTTCTTGTAATATGATTGTAAATTCATATAATCAGATTTGAATACAAAGAAACCAATAATAACAGAAAGTATTATTATTATAAAATTTAAAGTTCCATTTAATCCAAATACAAACAATGCAATAATGATTGTTAACATACCATTTTTTACTCTTTTATTAAATTCTATTACATAATCTTTTTTTTCACCATATTTCAAACTAAGTAAAAATTTATAATCATCTTCCATAAGCATTTGAAAAAGAGGGTCTATATCTTGAAGAAATTTTTTTGAATCTATGCTTTTATTATACCAAAGTACAAATAAAGCAATTATTAATATTAATATAAACTCCATTATTCAGCACCTACATTCTCATTATAATATTTTTCACCATTTAATAAAAATCCAGTATTGATGATTATTATTCCATGTAATATTAATTGTATATACCATGTTTTCAACATTCCAATATATGTATCAACACCTAACAAGAATTGAACTAACATAACCATTAAATATAATACTACACCAAATTGTAAGAACTTTTTGTGAAATGCTGCTCTATCGATTCTATCTCTATAAACATTTTCAACAAGCATATCTATATCTTGTGACATGTTTTCTAATGATTTTCCAGCATCTTTTGAACCTTCATTTGTAATTTGAGTAAACAATTGGTGCATATTTTTTACAATATAATAGTCATATTTATTATTCATATAATTTATCGACTCATCTATAGAACCATTTTCATAAGCTAAATCAATCATTACTTTAACATCACTACGTACAGGATCTTCTAATACTCCTGACTCATAAACACCTTCAAGAGATTTTACAAATGCCTGAGTAGTAGCGAATTCCATAATTGTATTTGTAGTATAAATTTGAATTTGTTCAAAAATATATTCACTATATATTCTTTTACATCTTAAATATGTTAAATAAGGTATTACTGAAATAGCTATAACCATATATATAACAGAAATTATGAGATTATAAAAATATAAATATGTAACTATTAAAGTACCTATCGCAAATACTAATACTTGTATTGCATATTGTTTTTTTGTATATTCTTGTCCTAAACTTTTTACTTTTTTTCTAATTTGTTTATAAGAATATGGTTCATATTTTTCGTATATAAAAGATGTCTTTTTAGTTACATATTTATAAACGCTATCTCCAGAACTATTTCTTGCGAATAGAATAAATAATATAACTAATATTATTAAAATTAAGACAATAATATCAACAACTGCCATATAGCGCCTCCCTCTATTCTGTTATCATTCTTCAAAGTTAACTGGTTTAGAATTAGGATTAGCAAATCCAATATTTCCATAGTTAACAGTATTTTGTTTGTTTTGATTTTGTATAATTGAATTATTTTGTATATTATTAGAAAAATTCTGATTATTATTAGTTACTCCATTATAATTATTTACAGAAGCATTTCCAACCATTCCATTATTAATACTTCTTGGGTTCACAACATTGTTATTGTTTGGAACTGTATTGTTTACATTGTTGTTATTTGTTGTATTAACATTATTTTGATTATTTTCTGCCCCAGAATTATAAAATATATTCTTAATATGTTCTGGTTCTTTCTTAAAGGATATATCAGTTTTATCAATAACAGGTTCAACCTTTTGTTCTGATTCTTCAATAATGTTATCAGGAAGAATTACTCCTTGAGCATCTAAATATTCAATAAGATACTTAGATGGTTTATGTCTTACAATATGTCCAGAAGTACTTTTTTTGTATATTACATTATATTTTGCCTCATTATCTTCTGTAACATAAAATTCTGTAACTTCAGCAATTTCTCTTTTAAATTTCTTAGTTACTTTATCTTGATAACCTCTAATATATACTCCTATTTGTATGTATCTATATATAGATTTTAAGAATTGGTCTACATCTTGATTTGTTTCAAGTAAGCTATATAGACGATTTGGTATAGAAGAAGCTTTATCTGCGTGTATTGTAGACAAAATATAATGTCCTGAAGAAATTGAATTTCTTACTGCTAATACTGCTTCAGCACTACGAACCTCTGAAAGTAAAATCCATTTTGGATTTTGTCTCATACATGTAACTAGTACTTCTGTATATGAAGCAATATTATTTGTTTTCATCGTTACAATATCACGATGAGGAAATATTTTATCTAGATGCAACTCTAAAGTATCTTCTATTGTTATTAATTTTTCTGTTTCTTTAGTATGTGCTGCTAAATATTTAATAAATTCTGTTTTACCTGATCCAGTTTCACCACAAGCTATTATATTGCAGTGACCCTGAACACAATATATTAGAAAATCATGAATATCTAAGTCAACATAGTGATCTTGTATTAATTGATCTTTTTGAAGCCTAATTTTTGCAGGAGTTTTACGAATAACGACAGCAATACCATTTTTTGATATTGAATTATGAACAAAATTAAGTCGAAGTTCTGAACCTTCTGCATCCAAAAAAGGTTGTGCCATATTAAATGATTTTCCCATAACGTTTGAACATTGAAAAGCTAATTTTTCCATAAAAGCATCGTCAATATCGGGATTTTCTACTCTAAAAATACCTTTTGATAATGTTTTTAACCATAATTGTCCACCGTTACTATAAGAAATATCAGTAACATCATCATCTTCTAAATATGGTTTTAGATGCCCAAAATCAATTTGGGCAAACATTCCATCATTCATCTAATTAATTTTCCTTATCCATATTTTCTTTATTTTGATTTGCAGCTTCATTTGTTTCTTCTTGAGCTTTTATTTCATCATTTGGAATTGTCTTAGCATTTATAAAGTCTTTTAATGTTTGAGATGATACAATAGTTGTTTTTTCATCTTCTTCAGGTTTAAATTCTGCACCATGTGGTACTGGGAATAATTCTACAGAGTATGCGTATAAATAACTAGCTTTTCTAAGTAAAATATTCATTTCAGGATTTAATGAGAATATTATAAATGCTGGTGTTCTATCTTCTGAAGTATTTTCAAAAACATGATTTCCAGAAGAATCTTTTACAGCTAAAACTTTAACATTTTCAATTAATTTTCCTACCATTAATTGTCCTGCTTCATTTTCTGCTTTCATATATATATCTATATAATTATTTGGGAAAATTGAGTTACCATAAGTAGAATCCATTGTAACTGGGAAGTTATATGGAACTTCGCCTTCTGGTATATCAATAAATGCTGCATCTGGTAGTTCATCTTCATCAATTACTGTTTCGTAATAAAACATACTACCTTTTGGTATAACTGTATTATAGTTACTATATTTTCCAACTATTTGATTACTTGAACGATAAACATTTTCTGGTACAGCTTTACTAGCCATATCGATTGTTGTTATCATATCTGAAGTTATTTTAGTTCTTGGTTGAATTGTATCTAAGGCTACAGGAATATCTGGAATTGGCTCTATAGCTCTATTTACTTGAATTTTATATCCAATAAATACAATTGCCACTACTGCAATAACTCCTAAAATTGTAACAGTGTTTTTATTTCTAAAAAACTTTTTTAACGACATTTGAATATTTTTCATTTTTTCTCTCCTTTTCTTCTTTTACTAATATGGTGTCTCTAATATTGCATCTAATTTATTATCAATTAAAACATCAACAGTTTCCTCTTTGCTACTGCCAGAAACTTTTGTTTGAACCCCTAAACTTACCTTAGGCGGTACTTCATTTACGTCATAAATTCTAATTACATAGTCATTTTGCAAACTAGCAGATTCTGCAAATCTACGTACAAAATTTTCCACAAATTTTTCTCGATTTATTCTTACAACTCCAGTTTCTCTATATGTTGCTAAATCAACTGCATCATACATAGCTGCTTCTGTTACTTCTCTAAGCAATGTATAATTTTGCTCACTTGTTGTAGTTATATTTTGAAAAAAGAAGATAAATATTATTGCTGAAACTCCAAGAGTAATAATAAATATCCCCCAAAACGACTCTTTCATATTTATCTTCCTCCTCTATGATATTTTTCTACAAGCTTCAAATGCAGTACCTGTTTTTCCATAACAGCTACTATTACTTATATCTATTCCATAATTTCTATTTTTAATGAAACTACTTTGACATTCAGAATTATCTTTTTCACCCTTTGAATTTTTTCCATAGCATGTCAATGTAAAATCATTATATCCACCTGATTTAGTTTGTTTTTCATTATACTTTCTGATATCTTTCATTGTTTTAGAAGATAACACAAATGTATACAATGGTTTTGCTTTTTTGCCACTTGTTTCGTGATAAATACTTTCTGGATCATTATTATTTACACTTCTATTATTTAAAATTGCAGATTCAACTACTAATTTACTATTCCAGTTAGCACCAGGGTATCTACCTTTAACATCTAAATTGAAACCTGCGATTCCTCCATTTAATTGTTTACTTGGAAATGGATTTCTTAATGAAATTGTTCTATATATAATATTTATCTTTCCATCGCTTGAATCTGGACATACAATATTGGTACATGCATTTATTGCTGATGTTTCATCATAACCTTTTTTCAGTAATTCTTCTACACAACCAGTTATATCCATATAATATGTACCACCGGATGGATCATTTTTAGGACATGTATATTTTGAACCTGGAGGTGTTGTTCCTGGTGGATCTGTAGGTGGTGTCACAGGTGGTGTCACAGGTGGTGTTGTACTACCAGAACAATATTTATTTTCACAATAATTATAACTATTACCTGCATTTACACAAGCTTCTATACTTATATGTTCATAACCAGGTTTATCACAATATTTTGGCGTATCTTCACACACTAATGGAGTAGTTGTCCAACCAGTGTCATTACAATACTTTTCTATTGCGGTAGGACAATTTTCACCATCACTGTTTGCAATTTTACACCATAAATCTTCTCCTGAATGATCTGTTCCTGGTGGACAAATACATTCAGATGTTTTATCCTTTGTAACTGTGTATTTACAAGTATAATAATTTTTATCATTACCTGTCTTATTTGCAATATGTTTTCCAAATACATTACCTACACCTAATTTAACATCATATAGTGTTAAATTATATGCTTTTCCAGCAGTTGCTTTAAAAGAAATTGGTAAATTTCCATATCCTACATCATAATCATTTTCACTATTTTTTGTATCTTTTGATTTTTTTGTTTGCTGATCAATATATCTATACATTTTATTTGGAAGTGATAATTGAACACTTTTTTGAACTTTTATTTCATTTGCTTCAATTGAACTTTTTGTTGCACTTCCTGCTCTATTACACTGAACACATGTTGTAACATCTTTTACTTTTTCAAGTTGAACATTTGATCTGTTATATTCAGGATCGTTATATTCAAATTTTACTGCACTTTGGAAATCTTTATATAATTCATTTGCATTTGCTTGATAATTTGCACATTGATTTAATTCTGCCTGAGTTGGTGAACCTGTAACTTTAACATGACAAACTCTAGTACCAGTAATATTTAAATCATATGTATTACCTGTTTTTAAAGTTGGCCATTCGAAACTTGTTCCTAAAGTTTTCGATGGTGTAATATTACCTGGAAAACTTGTTGTAACTGATTCTTTACAATATACTGAGCATGAACTATTAATAGTTTTTACTTTTCTACCATATTCTGTTGCATCTTTTGTTTCATTAGGTCCTTTACACTCTGTTTCAGTTATTGTTTCTGAATAAGTAGAAACATTAGGCTTGTTAGTATTTGTACATTTGGCAACATTACCAGTGGTTTTTACACTATAGCATTTTTTCCCACACAAATACCATAAGTCTTCATCTCCAGCAAGCCAAATTAAACCTACACCATAGCCTTCTTTTCCACGAGCTAAAGTGTTATTATTTGTAGTTTTTGTAGACGAACCTACACCTTTTAAATAATTAAATGAAACGTTTCTGTCCCCATAAGTAAATTTATTTTGTGGCATTCTTAACAAATTACTATGTTGACCAGCCCATGATTTTAAATTTCCAAAATATCTTTCTGTCTCAGCTATATAGGCAATTTCACTTACTGTACCATAATAAGCTTTCTTTCTTGGACTACCAAGTTGAACAACCAAAACAGGTTCAACTAAAAGAAATGCATTATCGATGTTTTCACATGTAAAATTAGCAACACTTGTTCCAAATGCCTTTTTTACATAATTATATAGTTGCTGACCATTAGCTTTAGCAAGATTATTAAAGTAATTTGCTAATGGAACATAGTTAGCCCTTGAACCAGTATTTGAATTCCAGTTTAAACCTGTTCCGCTAAAATCATTTCGATAATTTGTTTCTATCTTATTTATATAGGCAATACCACCTTTATTTTTACAAGTCCATGGAATCCTTTTACCAGATGCTAAATCAACTTTAGAATAAGCTGAATCTACATAACATGTAGTACCGTAAGCAGCACCAATGTTTCTATCTCTCATATTATTTCCATAAACTTTACTTGCTTTAGTTTTACCTCCAATAACTACGCTTACTTTAAATCCCCAGTTCCCAAGAACACGGCTTGCGGCAGTATTACTTACGATTCCTCCACCGCCGCCAACAAATCCTCCTCCTGAAATACTAGATCCTGAACCAACAGCATATACATTACTTACACTAAAAATTACAAACAAGACCAGTATAGAGGAAAAAAGTCTTTTAATTTTCACCATATCACCTCTACTTTACATACAACCATTATAACACAAATATAATTAATTACAATAATAATCTATTAAAATAATTCATACTTTTTCTTTTTCTTTACAATAATAAATATTATTATTAAAATTAGTGCTGGTAAAATTATAAAATAATATCTACTATAAATATATATAATATAATCATAAATTCCCATTACTTTTTCTTCTTTTTCTTCTTTTCCATTATCATTTGTCTGTTTTTTTACTTTTTCTACTTCGCTTTTTATTGTTTCATACGAATAAGAATATCCTGGCCATTTTTTACAAAATTTATACTCGCCCATACCATTACATATAGGATTCTTATAATATTTGTTATAAACTGGTGTTTCAACATATCTTGAACTTAATACTCTATCTATACAATTTGGATTTCTTGATAAAAATTTAAATCTATAATTAACGCCTGGTTTATAACCTGAAATAATTGCTTCATCGCCTATAGTATTATAGGTAATATTGTTAGTAGTATCTATAAAGTAAAATGATGAATCTAGATTAGATACTATTATAGTAAAAGTTTCTGTATTTTCATCAAATATTGGAGTAAAATTAACATTTTTAACAAATGATGTCATATTTATTATTTCTTTATCCGTACAGCTAGCACTTACTATAGTTGGTACTAAACATAAACAGATTAATAAAATTAGTATCTTTTTCAAATTATCACCCTTACTTTAAATAATATTTATAAGTTTTATTTCTTATATTAAATTTTAAGTATATCTTGTTTGAATTTACTATTTCACTAGGAACTTCTATGTAATAAACATCTTTTTCAGCGCTATTTTTAGGATAAACGAAGCTGATATTACTTAAAGACTTTTCTTCACCGTTAATTTCATAAACTATTATCCCTAAATAATTCATTAATGATGCAAAATTATTAATATCCTTGTTTTGTTTATTTGAATAAGTAGCTTTTATTTTTAATAATGATTTAGGATAATTATCAGAATAATTAGGAATTACATATTCTGTAGATAAACGGCATATTTCCTTACTTACACAATAATTATACTGATTTTTAAATCTATAGTCTATTGTATATTCTTCTACAAATAATTCTCCATTTTTTAAGGTTGTATCTTTTAAATCCATTTTTTGTTTTAACTTATATTCTTTTTCTACCGGCTCAGATTCTAAAGGTTGTACATTAAGTTTAACTTTTATTTTATGATTTATGTTTTCCACATAATTTATGTACATTGTTTCTTTTACAAAGCTAGTTGGTACTTTATAGATTAGTAAAAAATCTTCACTTTTATTTTTTAATAACTCGTTATTATAACCTCTATTTAAATCAATAAATAAATTCTTGTAGCTTCTATCATAATAAAATTCATGATCATTTATTACAAGAGGAATTGCTGCTGTTTCTAATTTTTTTTCATCACTATATAAATAACTTGCTGATGTATCTACTATTATGTATGACATTTCACTTTTTTCTTTATCTTCAATATAATAACTATTTTTAAAATTTATAGAAAATTCATTAGTAGTTATTACTTGATTTTGTTTATATACTTTATTAACTACAAATATGTTATAACAAATTAAGCAAGTAATTACTATTATTAAAATACCTCCTATAATTGATAGCAATAATTTATTTTCTAAAATTATATATCTTAAATTTCTTTTGAATTTATTGAATTTTCTTTGTGTTTTACCTTCTTCAAATTCTAAATTAACTTCAAATTCTTCATTATCATTTAATCCAATATCTAAGGCGTCATCACCCTCAGAAAAGTTAAATTTTTTAATATTAAATCCTGTTGCTCTTATAATTGTTACTATAAAGCCAACTAACTGAAAAATAAGTGCTGTATTAATAGCGTCTTGATTTAATTTTAGAGTTCTAACATCTAATAAATTTATTTCTAGTTCTTTAAAAGTACTTCCCACATAAGAATATACAAATATTGAGAATAAGCACGCTGTAATACTAAAAATATAAAATTTTATAGGTCTATCTTTATACTTTAAAAGAATAGTTATTATAATATAACCCAATATTAATAATACTAAAATAGCTATTAAATAACTTGGAATTGTCTTTTTTACAAAATCCGGATCTAATAAATTAGTAGGTGAATCCACATATTCGCTTAAAAAAGATGATATATTATAAGACTTATAAAGCAAATATAAAATTAAACCACTTAATATTAAATGAATCAATTTAAAGTTTTTTGTTAAAAATGCAAATGGCTTTCTAAGTATCATTTTACTCTCCCCTTTATTATATATATTATAACCCAAAAATGCGAAAAAAAAAAGCACTTTATATTTTTTCATAAAGTACTTGTTAATTATTAAAAATATTAAACGGATATCTATTTGGTAAATCGAGACTAAACTCCATATATTCTTTTTTTACTGGGTGTATAAACCCTATTGTTTTAGAAAAAAGAGCAATTTGTATTCCTTTTTTTGTATTTCTATTATATTTTTGATCTCCAACTAACGGAAAACCTCTTTCAGAAAATTGAACTCTTATTTGATGTGATCTACCTGTTTTTAAATTTATTTCTACTAAACTTTTTCCATCTTTATATTTAATTACTCTATAATATAAAATAGCTTCTTTTCCGTTTTTATCAACTTTAACTATATTGTTTTTTTTATCTTTTAAAAGCATATCTTTAAACATTCCATCTTTAGGTTCTAATTTACCATCTACTACTGCATAATATACTTTTTTTAATTTATTTTGTCTTATTTCATTAGATAGTCTTGATGCTGCTTTACTCGTTTTAGCAAATACCATTATTCCACCAACAGGTCTATCTAATCTATGTACAAGTCCTAAATAAACATTGCCTTGTTTATTGTATTTTTCTTTTAAATATTCTTTTATAATTGTAAGCATATCTTTATCTTTACTAACATCTTCTTGTACTGGAATATTAGGTTCTTTTTCAACAACTATAATATGATTATCTTCATAAATTACATTCATTGTTCCCATCTTCCATAAATTCCACATGGTAAAAGCATATTATCTTTTTCTATTGGAAGTGCTACTTCACCAGCTGTTATCTTGCCATTTGGATACTTTTTAAGTAGTGTTGTCTTCAAAATGTTTTCAAGAACTAAACTTGAAATTCCTGTTGTATAAGAATTAATTGTAAAGAATAGTGGGTTGTCACTTAATATCTTAATACATTCTGTAATTAAATTGTAAATGTTTTGTTCAAATTTCCATACTTCTCCATTTGGTCCTCTTCCATAACTAGGTGGATCCATTATAATTGCATCATATTTATGTCCTCTTCTAAATTCTCTTTGTACAAATTTAAGACAATCATCAACTATAAACCTTATTTTATTATTTTCTAAATGTGACAAATGCATATTCTCTTTAGCCCATTCAGTCATTCCTTTAGAAGCATCTACATGTACAACTTCTACAGCTCCTGCTTTAGAACATGCCATAGTTGCCGCACCTGTATAAGCAAATAAATTTAAAACTTTTATTTCCCTACCAGAATTTCTAATTTTATCCATCATAAAATCCCAGTTTACAGCTTGTTCTGGAAATAAACCTGTATGTTTAAAATTAGTTGGAGATACTTTAAAAGTTAAATCTTTATAATCTATAGTCCAAGAATCTTTTAACTTAGTATAAAAATTCCAATATCCTCCACCTTTATTACTTCTTATATAATGACCATCTACATTTTTCCATTTTTCATCATAAGTTGCGTTCCATATTGCTTGAGGATCTGGTCTTCTAAGTATAACGCCTTTCCACGATTCTAATTTTTCTCCTCCACCTGCATCTATTATCTTATAATCTTTCCATTCGTTACTAATTTTCATAAAATCACCTACAGTTATTTTAACATATTTTAATATATAATAAAAGAAGCTTATTTATCAGCTTCTTCTAATTTTTTTATAAGTTCTTCTTTATTTAATTTAGAATATCCTTCTATTTTCATTTCTTTTGCAATTTCACGAAGTTCAGCAAGTGTTAAGTCTTCATAACTCATTTCTTTTAAATTGCTTTCTTCTTCGATTTCTTCTTTTGGCATTTCACCATTTTTTACTAAATAATCGATTTGTTCTTTAGTAAGAGTTTCATGTTCTAATAATGCATTAGCAATTAAATCTAATAAATTTCTATTTTCTTTAATTGTTTTTTCAGTTACTTTGTAGCAATCACCGATTATTTTTCTCATTTCTTCATCTATTTCAAATGCAACTTGTGATGAAAAATTACGAGTTTTATTATAATCTCTTCCCAAGAAGACACTTGATTCTTGATGTTCAAATTGCACAGGACCTAGAGAACTCATACCATATTCAGTTACCATAGCACGTGCTATTTTAGTAGCTTTTTCAAAGTCGTTATGTGCTCCAGTAGTTATTTCTTTAAATACTATTTCTTCTGCAACACGTCCTGCAAGTAACCCACTTATACTTTCTAAAAGTTCTTTTTTTGTAGATAAATAAGTTTCTTCTTTTGGAAGCATTAAGTTATATCCTCCAGCAGAACCTCTTGGTACTATAGTTATTTTTTGAACTTCATTAGCACCATCTAAACAAAGTCCTAATACTGCATGACCTGCTTCATGATAAGCAACAACTTTTCTTTCATGTTCTGTATATTTATGGCTCTTTTTAGCTGGTCCCATAAGAACTCTATCATGAGCTTCATCTATTTCAGACATTGTAATAAATGGTTTATTACGTCTTACTGCAAGCAACGCTGCCTCATTAAGTAGATTCTCTAAATCAGCGCCACTAAATCCTACAGTTCTTTTTGCAATATTTGATAAAGTTATTCCTTTAGCAAATATTTTATTTCTTGCATGTACTTCAAGTATTTCTTCTCTACCTTTAATATCTGGTAAATTAACTGTTACTTGTCTATCAAATCTACCAGGTCTTAAAAGTGCTGGGTCTAATACATCTGGTCTATTTGTAGCAGCAATAATTATTATTCCTTCATTAGCACCAAAACCATCCATTTCTGTAAGTAATTGGTTTAGAGTTTGTTCTCTTTCATCGTGCCCACCACCAAGGCCAGCACCTCTTTGTCTACCAACTGCATCTATTTCATCAATAAATATTAAACATGGAGCATTTTGTTTTGCTTGTTTAAACATATCACGAACTCTTGATGCACCTACACCTACAAATAGTTCAACGAATTCTGAACCACTTATATAATAAAATGGTACGCTTGCTTCGCCTGCGACTGATCTAGCAAGTAATGTTTTACCTGTTCCTGGTGGACCTACTAATAATACTCCTTTTGGTATTCTAGCACCTAATCTTTGGAATTTTTTAGGATTCTTCAAGAAATCTATAAGTTCACTTACTTCTTCTTTTTCTTCTTCTAATCCAGCTACATCTTTAAATGTAACTTTTCTTGCATCTTCATTAAGTCTTGCTCTACTTTTTCCAAAATCCATAGATTTATTGGCACTACCCATTTGTCTAGAAATAAAGAAGAATCCTGCACCAAGTATTATTACCATAGGAAGTACATTTACTAAAAATAACAAGAATGTACTAGATTCTGGATCAGCTACAGTTTCTATTTTAAATTCCTTTTCTTCTCCTACTTCTAATAGTTTAGCCATCACTTCATTTGAAAGTGGTACTCTTAAAAAGAATGATTCATTTTCTTCATAGCCTTTCATAGTACCTGTTATTTCATATACTTGTGCTCTATTTCTTGGAGTTATTACAACTTCCTTTACTTCTCCCTTAGTAGCATCTTTCATGAATTCATCGTATGTAATTATATTTACTTTTTGATTTAAAAAATCAAATACAAACATAACTACTACTATAAAAATAAATATGAATAAATATGGCAATAAACCTTTTTGAACGCTTTTTTTATTCATTAATATCTCCTTTCTTAGTAATACTTAAGTATTATATCACATTTTTCTTCTTTTGACTTATTAAATTTAGATTTTTTTAATCCCGGAAGCCAAACTATATTTTCAGAAGCATCTACTACTACTGGATATAAATCTCTTTCTAATATGTCTATTTTTTCATCTATAAAAATATCTTTTATTTTTTTACTTCCTATCATTCCTTTTAAATTTATTCTATCTCCTGGTTTTCTATTTCTAACATATAGTGGTAAAGTAACATCTTTGTAAGATAATCTGCATATGTCATTACCATTTTCTTTAGTATTTTCAATAACTTCTATATTATGACCATTAGGTAAATTTACATAATCTATTATTTCAATTTCATAATCTTCTTTTTTTTCTTCTTTTTGTGTAAGATAAAATGTATTATATGATTTAACTGCTATTACATTATTTGGTAAATGCATTATCATATTAGATTTATCTGAAGTAATAAGTTCATATATAAGTTCTGCATGTTTATCAGTTATAAGCATTAAATCATCTTGATAATATGATTCTAACATAGAATAAATTATCTTCATTTTTATAACATGATCTTCTAAATTCCATTTTTCAATATCTAATATATTTTTAGAACATATTTCATTTACTTTTTCATTTACTATTTTATCTATATAATCATTATATTCAAGTAATGTCCTACTAAATTTATAAAATTTTTTATGAACATCTTTATCTTCTTCTTTTAAATGTGGAAGTATATATTTTCTAAATCTATTTCTAGTATAAACATCTTTATAATTTGATTTATCTATCGCATATTTTATATTATTTTTTATGCAATATTCTTCTATTTCTTTTTTAGTAACTCCTATAAGAGGTCTTAAAATTAAATATGTATCCATTTTAACTATTTTAGAAAAACCACTATATCCTCTTAATGTAGAACCTCTAACAATTCTCATTAAGATTGTTTCCATTAAATCATCTCCATGATGAGCAGTAAGCAAATATTTTGCTTTATATTTTTTTACAATCTCATTAAAATAATTATATCTTATAGTTCTTGCTTCATTATGAAAATTATCATCTCCATATTTATCTATCTTCATATATTCAAAAATTATGTTATTTTTTATACAGTAATTTTCTACCATAACTTTTTCTAGTTCACTTTCTTTTCTTAAATTATGGTTTACGTGTGCACATATTACATTTATATTCTTATTTTGTTTTACACGTACCATTAAATCTAAAAGTGCCATAGAATCGGGACCACCTGACACTGCTACTACTATATTATCATTATCTTCTATATATGCTTTATTATTCAAAAAATCATATGCTTCTTTCATATTATCACTTCCTAGCTAAAATATATTTTAACAGCGTTTATTTAAAAGTACAAGTTAAATAACCTTTTATATAAAAAATAGACATGTTTTTATGTCTACTATATATGTTTTGTTTCTGATTTTTCTTTTAAATATCTATCCATCATTTTATTGTATGAAAATAAATTAATGTTTTCTTCTTCTAAATATTTCCATGGAACATTATTTATATCAAAAATTAAATCTGTATCTAATATAACAAGATTTCCTTTTTTTCTTTCGATTAAATTATTACCGTTTAACCCAATACTTTCTTCATTTATATACATTCCATATGAATTATTATCTTTTAAAAGTCTTCCAAGATTTTCTTTTCTAGCATCTACCCAAACAATTCCACTATCCATCATTTCTTTGAACACCATATAAACATCATCATCTGTTATATTATTAGTATCTACTAAATCTGTAACTTCTATATATATTCCATCAAAACTTCTTCTAAGTAAAGGTTTTAGTATCCTATTATGATTAGGTATTTTATGTGAATATCTGTTTTCTCCAATTTTTAAAACTAATGAACCTACTATATATGGTTTACTGGTTGCTCCTCCCTCTAGTTCTTCTATATTTTCTAGTTTAGCACCACTAATTTCTAAAACTTCTTTTATTATTTGAATAAATACCTCTTTATATGCGAAGTTCTCAAACTCATTTACATTCATTTTTAAGAATGACGCAAATATATTATTTTTATATTTTTCTTTTAATGTTTCATAGTTTTCTAAATCACTTAATTCTTTTAAAACAGCAATAAAATTAGTAATTCGTGTAATATTATTAAATATTTCTATTACATATTGATTATTACTTTTTAATTGTTTAACGAACTCTATTAAATATTTATTAGGTAAAAACACAATTTTTGTTTTTATGAATTTCATAATGAGTTCTTCACCTAGAAATTCTAATAAATTATCATTATTATTTACAATTTTTATTATTATATCGGAACAATATCTATTAAATAAATGAGTATATTTATTTGTTTCTTTTATTTTTAATAGAAGTTCTTTATCATATATTTTTATAAGATAATAAAACATTTCTTCTCTTAAAATGCTAGTAGCATTTAAAAATAAATTTAAAAATTCTTCTTTTGTAAATCTATTATATATTTCATCTACATGATGCGTTAATATTTCAATTTCAAATAAGTTTTTGTATGTTTCATCATTACATAAAGATGTTATATCATCATTAGTAAAAATATCTAGATTGTTTAAAACAAACGAATATATATTAGCTTCAGCTTTTTCCTTTGTTTCCATATATATTTTATATAAGTTAGAATGATTTATCCCCATTTAATTTCACCCATTCCATCTTGTTTTAAATACTCATTTGTTTTTGAAAATGGCTTACTCCCAAAAAAGCCACGAGATGCTGATAAAGGTGATGGATGAGCTGACTCAATAATATGATGTACTTTATTAGTAATAAGTTCTTTTTTACTTCTTGCATAATTTCCCCATAAGATAAAAACTATTGGTTTTTTTCTTAAATTTAAATATCTAATTAAATTATCAGTAAATATCTCCCAACCATGATTTCTATGCGAAAGAGGTGTATCTTTAACTACTGTTAAAACACTATTTAAAAGAAGAACTCCTTCTTTAGACCAATCAGTTAAATCATTTTTATTTCTTTCTATTCCCAAATCACTTTTAAGTTCTTTAAATATATTATTAAGAGATGGTGGTCTTCTAACGCCTTCTCTTACTGAAAAAGAAAGACCATGGGCTTCTCCTTCTCCATGATAAGGATCTTGCCCTAATATTACTACTTTTACATCATCATAATCAGTTAATTTTAATGCATTAAATATATTTTTATATTCTGGATAAATTATTTTATGTTTGTATTCATCTTTTACAAAACTTCCTAATTGTTTAAAATATTCTTTTTTCATTTCTTTTTCTAATATTTTATCCCAAGTTTTATTTATCATATTACCACCATTTATAGTTTATCATATATTTATTTTTTTTTAAATGTATTTATTATTTCATGTCTTAATTTATAAAGTGCATAAATATTTATAATAGCAAGCATACCTACCATTATATCTACAAATGACCATATAAAATTTGAAGGTAATATACATCCAATAAATAGTACTGCTATAGTTATTAATTTTAATAATATTAAATATCTTTTTTTTATATTATTTGAAAAATATTTTAAACTTGATTCTCCATCGTAATATCCTGTTAATATTGTAGAAAATGAAAATAATAATATTGATATAAATATTATAATATTACCTATTATTCCTAAATGATGTACAAATGAAAATTGTGTTATTTCTATTCCATTAATATCTTTAATATTTATTGTTTCATATGGAGATGTAAGAATAATAAAAGCAGTTGATGTACAAACTAACATAGTTGTTATATAAACACCTAACATTTGTAAATAACCTTGACCTTTTGCATCTTTACTTTCTACTGTTGAAGATGCTATAGCACCTGTTCCAAGTCCTGCTTCATTAGTAAATATTCCTCTTTGTACACCTATTATAAACATAGGTATAAATGATGTGAAAAATGCTTTAAAATTAAATGCTTCTTTAAAGATTTTACTTATTATTAATGGCATATCCCCAATATTTTTAAAACATATATATATACTTGTACCAACATATAATATAATCATAAAAGGTACTATTTTAGAAGTTATATTTGATATTTTTTCTATTCCATTAAAAATCGCAAAAAAAGTAATTATTGATAATATTATTCCAATTAATACAGGTGATATATTTACCATTTCTGTTACTGATTTTGTTATAGTATTTGCTTGAATTCCTAAAAATCCAAATATATAACTTATTATTACTAATATTGCATATATGCCACCTAGTTTTTTATTTCCAAGACCTTTTTTTATATAATAGCTAGGTCCACCTTTGTATATATCACCATAATCTTTTTCTTTATATTTTATACCTAGTATTGTTTCTCCAAAAGAAAGTGATGCACAAACTACTGATATAAACCACATCCAAAATATCGTACCCACTCCGCCTAGATATATAGAAAGAGCTATTCCAGCAATAGAACCTACTCCTATTCTTCCAGCAAGAACCATTAATAAAGTTTTATATGGTTTTATTCCTTTAGTAGTTTTAACTGTTAAACTTTTAAACATACTTCTAAAATGAACTTGTACAAACTTTAGTTTTAATGAAAAATATATTCCCATTGATACAAGTAAAACAGAAGAGATCGCCCATATTATTTTATTTATATTTTCTATCACAGTATCACCTATTTAATACTATGATTATAAATATTATTAATGAAAAAAAGAGCCTACGGCTCTTTACTATGCCCTAAAGGGCAGGTATATCTTTTTTTCGCTTTCATTTGCTGCTGTCCTCATATTCATTCGGAGCAGCATTTTTCGAATGAGACCGTTCGGTTATCCTATTCGGAAAGCTGGAGCGACTCCATTACTAACGTATGAAGGATAAAATCTGGCAAAATTACCAAAATACATTACAGAATGAAAAATAACAGACATTTTAAAATCTGAAGATCGTAACCACCAGTTACAGTCTTTTTCTTGATATTGTTTTATTGTTCTTGAAGAATTATCAGTTGTCACCCCTTCTTTTTTGTAATAATCTAATTGTCTTGTATTATCTGCTGTAGTATCTCCTTGGTAAGGATTACTTCCATATATTTCTTTTGTTGATAATAAAAACATTTTATCCGTCGATTTAAAATTATTTACATCATCTGAACCATGACTTGATAATACATCTGTATCTATTATCATTTTTTTTAAATATTCTGGCAAACTATTATAGATTGTTGTATTTACCAAATTATACGTTTGACTTGCTGGCCAGCCTCCTGCGTTTGTACCATCTGGATTTTCATCTGTTTTAGCATTCATTTCTGCATTTGTTATTATATCAACAAACTCTACTACAAATCCACAGGCACTTTGTGAAAAATCAGCCCCATCACATTCTGCTGGTTTTGAAGTGTTTGCTATTCTTACCGTATATGTTCCTGCATATTCTCCAGTAAGTGTTACTTCTTTTTCATCGCCTACTTTATATTTACTTAAATTTCCTGCTTTTACATTTGCTGCTATTGTTTCCCATGAATCTTCTGCAAATGATACTGATTCTGGTACATCTCCTCCACCTGTTGTCCCATCTATTTTACAATTTTCTTCATTATATTCTTCTACATATACTTTTTCACTTGTGGCATCTTTCTTTGTACACCATTTTTTATCTTTATCTGCTAGCGCAAAACTAATATTTCCTTTACTATCTATTTTTGCTTCTCCATAAGCAGGTTCCTCGCCTGATAGTTTTAATCCACTATTTGGAAACTCAAAAGTTTTTTCTTCTGCAGCTACCCCTTGTGCTGTTCTTTCTACATAATCAAGTCTTAATCCTTCTAATACTCCATAGCTTGTATCTTCGAAAGCTTTTTTTCTTGCATTTTCGATTATATTAATAATTGCTGGTGTTGCTATTAAAGCTATAATTGCTAGAATCACTATAACAGCTAAAAGTTCTATTAATGTAAAACCTTTCTTATTTTTCATAAATAAAAATCCTCCTTTTTATGATTAGTAATCAAACAAAAGCATATACTGGAACTAATATATTTTTTTACTCGACCGTGTAAATTTAACTGGTTCTTCTCCAAGTTAGTTGAATCAGGTCAAAGTGTATGATACAATTATACTAGAATGAGAAGTGGTATAAAGTGAATATAGAAGAATTGTTAAAAGACTTAGATAAGGATTTAAGAGTAACAGAAACTAAAAAAATAGAAAAAACAATTTATATTACATGTGAAATTAGCAAGAATGAAAGTGAGTGTCCATTCTGTAATCATTCATCTAATGCTATTCATAGTAAATATATACGCACTATAAGTGATTTACCGATACAAAATAATGAAGTCAAACTACTATTAGTTACTAGAAAATTTTTTTGTTCAAATCCCGAGTGTAATAACAAAACATTTAGTGAAAGATTTGACTTTGTAAACCCAAAAGCAGTGAAAACTAATAGATTAATTAATTATATTAATGGTATAGGTCTTAGAGATAATTCAATGGATGCAGTAAGGACTTTAAAAGATGGTGGTATAAATGTATCAAGTAATACAGTACTAAGGATTATAAAAAAAAACAGAAACTAATATAACTTATGATGCTAAAAATATAGGTATAGATGATTTTTCATCTAAAAAACGTGAAATATATAATTCCATCATAACAGATAATGATAAGCACAAAAAAATAGAAATAATTAATTCTAGAGAAAAAGATGATATTGTAGAAGTCTTAAAACTTTTCACTGATGTTGAAACAGTCACTAGAGATTTTTCTTTAACTTATAAAAATGCCATTACCGAAGCCTTGCCGAATGCTAAACAAATAGTTGATAGATTTCATATTTTAAAAAATTTAACTGATGATTTATGTAATTACTTAAAAAGAACTGTTAGTGATAGAATAAAATTATATAAACAAGATGATTTTAATACAAAAGAAGTTTTAACTAAAAGACAGCAAGATAAAATAGACACAGCCAATAGAAAGTGGGAATTAATTAAAGAAGCTAAGCAATTATATCAAAATAAGCATACTAAAACATTTATAGCTAAAAAGCTAGGTATTACAAGGGTCACATTAAATATTTATTTATCTTTAAATGAACCACCCGTAAAAGATAATAACTGTATTTTAGATAATTATTTACCTTTGATTAAGCAGTGTATTATAGATGGTAAAAAGACTAAAGAAATTTTTGAGAAAATAAAAGCAAGTGGATATAAAGGTAAGATGACAGTTTTAAATATGCACATGAAAAGTATAAGAAATGAAGTCAAAAATAATATTTCTTATCTTAAAAGAAGTAAAGTTAAAAAACTATTTTTTTACAATTTAGAAGATATAAAAAATGAGAACTTGAAACAAGATATTATATTTTATTTAAATCAGAACGAAGAACTAAAAAAGATTATTGATTTAGAAAAAGAATTTAAAAATATTTTATTCTCAAAAAAAACAGATAAACTCGAATTATGGTTAGAAAAAGCAAAAAAGCTAGACGTTATAGAATTAAATAGTTTTATCAATCTTATTGAAAGTGATATAGATGCTGTAAAAAATGCAGTTATTTATAATTTTAGTAATGGATTAACTGAAGGTTTTAATAATAAAACAAAGGTTATAAAAAGACAGATGTATGGTCGTTGTAATTTCGATTTACTCCGTCTTAAAATTTTAGCTTAATTCAACTAACTTGGAGAAGAACCATTTAACTGTGTAAATTCATTTTTAATCACTTACCTTTATACACTTGTCTACTGTATAAAGTATATCATATTTTTTTCTATATTTCTATATATTTTTCTACTCTTTCTCCAAATATTTCTATTAACT
>CALXJE010000018.1 GCA_944388545.1 uncultured Clostridia bacterium | reverse complement strand
AGTTAACTCCTAGCGGAGTTATAGTAGGTTAACATAACCTATTATAATTTCGAGAGGAGTGTTTTTTTATGTTTGAAGAATTATATAATGTGTTAAAAGAAGAAAATAGAGATAAAATATGTTTTGTAGAAATAGGCTCATTTTTTGTGGCACTAGGAAGTGATGCAGAATATATATCAATGGTTTTAGGACTTGCTAAAACATGCTATGGTAATAATATATGTAAAGTAGGATTTCCAAATAATAGTTTAAGTAAATATATAGAGATATTTCATAATATGAGAATACCATATGTAGTATATGGATATATGATAGAAGAAACATTTGATTTAAAAGTAGAAATTGAATGTAACAATAAAAAGTATGTTAAATTAGCAGAGAGTAATGATAATGATATTAGGTATAATCAAAAAAGAGAAGAAATATTAAAAATATATAGTTCCTTTAGAAAAGTAGACTGCTCAAAATGTAGTTATAGAAGAGTTAAAGTAGCAAAAGAAATAGCAAGTTGTGAAAAAAGGATAGCTAGATTAAAGTTAGAACTAAAGAATTTAGTAAGAGAAGATAATTCTAGTAATATTATTTTTGATAAAAATGAAATAAATCTATTTGATATGATAGAAGATAATATGTGTAATAGACATGGATAATATATGGAATATATAATAGATAATGTAGTATCAAAATTACCTAGAATAGAAAAGTTTAATTAGTTATCTAATCTAACATATACAGATAAAATAGATAGGATATATAAAAAAGTAAGTATAGGAAAATATGTATGTATAGAAGGATTTACTAATGTGAAGCAAAATTTAGGCTCGTTTTATTGTTATAATGTATACATTTGATAAAACTTTTTATATATTATAAATAAAATTACTTTTATACCACTTATTTTTAAATTATTTGCTTGCTATTTGATTTGCTGTATAGTAAAATATATATGTTAATAAAGATATATTGGATATGTGTACTTTTTAGGAGGTAACTATGGTTTATAATAAACTTATGAAAGTATGTATTAGTATAGCCCTTATAATGTTAGTAGTGTCAAATGTTATTTTTGCAACTACAACATTAGGTACTAATGAAGATGAAGTATATAATGGAATTATGAAGGTGTTACTTAAAATACAAAAATATTCTTGGCCTGTTGCGGTTATAATATTTATATATGCTATTTATCAATATTACATTATTGGTTCAGAAGCTTTTGAATATAAGGTGTCTGGACAAAGGCTTATAATGGGACTTTCTGTATTTATGGCAATATTACAGTCATTGCCACTATTATATGCTTTTATAATAGTGCAATAGATAAATTTAAACAAATGATTTATATAAAAACATAGGTGGTGTAATTAGATGAAAGTATTATTTGGATTAAGTAATGATGATACGGTTAAATCCATAGTAAAATTTTACGAGGAAACATATAAAGAGAAACTAGAGTACAAAAATGTCTATTATTTTAAACAGGCTGTACAAGAAGTGCGTAATGGAGGATATGATAGATTAGTTATATTAGAAGATTTAGAAAAATATCCTACTAATAATTATGCGCAAATAGATGATTATATATTTAAAAATATAGATGCAATTAGTGATGAATTTGATGCTAAAAATATAATATTTGTAGCTTCTGACAGAAGAAAATTAGGGGATGCGTTTCTTGCAAAACTGTTTAATCTTGGTATATATTCTACACTTACTGGATCTAATAGAACGAAAAGTAAAGTTTGTGAAGTTATAAATACTCCTAAAAAGAAAAAGGACATGAAAAAATATTATGAGGAAAGTTTAGATAAGAACGTATATAGCAAAGTAGAAGTATCTGAGGTAGAAATACAAAGAATATTAGCTTATTACAGAAACCAAGAAGGAAATACAAGTAAATATGTAGAAATATTTGACAGAATTTGCTCTCAATATACAAATGAACAAATGAGAATAATAATACAATTTTTAGAACCGGGAGTCAAAGAGTTTTTAGAAGTAAATAGTGATAAGTATAAAGCAATAGCAAATATGCCTTCTGCAGTAGTTCCTCAAGTTGCAGAACAACAACCTATTATAAATGAAAAAGATAAAGAAAAGACAGAAGTTATAAAAATCGAAAAGCAACCAGAAATAATAGAAAAAATAGTTGTAAAACAAAATAATGGTCCAGCTCCAGTTATTACTTCTGTTATGGAAAAAGAAGTTGTAAAATCTGTATATGAAGTACCAAAAGACTATAGAAAAGTAGTTTGCCTTATAGGTGCTCCAAAATCAGGAACCACATTTTGTATAAACGCATTAAGTCACATGATGTATAAAAATGATATAAAAACAGCGATAGTAGATATGACTAAGAAAAGAGATTCATACATATTATATACATATGATAATGAAGGAAAAAGAGCTATAGCTGCAGAAAGTTTGAAATATGCTAGTAACGGTATGAATGAACCCTTAGTATATGGAAAACTAAGTATATATACATCGATGCCAGGTGAAGATAGAAAACAATATAATGCTTCAAGATTAGTAGAGACTGTTTCACATCATAATAATGTAGTATTTATTGACTGTGATTTTTCAACACCAGCAGATTATTATAGATTAGCTCAAGAGATATATGTAGTACAAGATATGGATATTCTTAATATAAATCAAATAACTATGTTTTTAAGAGAGCTTAAGTCAAGAGGAATTCCAATGAGTAAAGTAAAAATAGTTATTAATAAACATGTTAGATGTGCACTTACAGCAAAAGATATAATAGATGGAATAGCTACATATACTAGTCCTGACTTAAGAATGTATGATGAACTATTTCCAGCAAGTGAAATGCAGTATTTTATACTACCATTTGATCAAGAAAATTATGCTAAATATGTAGAGATGATGTATAAATATACTAATACACTTTCAACCTTTACAAAAGAGTTCAGAGAAAAATTAGAAGACCTTGCAAATAGTATTTATCCTCTTGGAACAACTAGAAGTAAAGGAGAAACATATAAGAAGTCTAAATCTAATGCTTTTAAAAATTTATTTAAATCTGAAAAAATAACAATGATTGGTAAAGAAAGTTCAGGGTTTGAAAAAGTAGTTAAATAGTATTAATCTAATGACAAAATAGGAGATTTGATATGGGAATTTTAATAGTAATTCTTTTAATAGTAATAACAGTATTAATAATATTGTTATATATTAAATTAACACAAATAAAATATTATAAAGCAGTAGCAGGGAATATGGCGGCAATGACAGTTATGCAAAGAATGTTTGAAATAATGGCCTCAAATATTCCAGCAAAGAAAAAAATAGAGGAGCTTAATAACATTATAATAGATGTGTTTGATTCTAAGTATTCTACAATATCTATTTATGATGGTACAGAATATGAAGTAAAAGCAACAAATGTTGAAAACACATATATAGATAGCATAGTAAGTATTGCCGAAGACAATGATTTTAAAGCAAATGCACAAAATAATGTTTCAAAATATCTAGTGGCTGCAGGTCCTAGAATACTTGGATATAAATCAGCAGCAGAAAGAAAAATAAAATCTGCAATGTTTTCACCTATATATTATAATGGAACTTATTTAGGTTTTTGGCTTATGGAAGATATAGCAGAAGATGCATATGAATCTGTTTCTAAAGATGAACTTGCTAAGTTAAAAGATAATATAGGTGTATTTATTGAAAATGTAGTAGGTCAAGAAAATTTAGAAAATGCATATAATACTGATAAACAAACAGGTTTCTATAACAATATATATTTATATTCTAACGTAAGACATCAAACTAGCTTAGTGGATATATCTTCACTTGTTTTAATATCATTTTCTGGACTTCCAAATATAAACGAGGAAAATGGAAGATCTGTAGGAGATGCTCTTTTACTTAAAGCAACAAGATTATTAAAAGAAACTGTGCCAGAAGAAAATATATTTGTAAGATATACAGGAAGTAGATTTGTTATAGTATGTCCTGGAGTTAGTGTTGAAACAATACATGGGACAATAGAAAGATATTTGAGCAACTTAAACTATCAAAGAGAAAATGTAGACGGAAAAGAAGTAAAATTAGACACACAAATACTTATGCATACTATAAAAAAGCAAAGTAATATAGAAAAAGAAATTAATAAAATGAATGCATACTTAGAAGGTATGAAAGAAGTAAATACGATTAAAATAATATAGTTATTTTAATATAAATGAAAGGAAGGGATAAATATGGAACAAAACACAACTTTATTTAGTCCACAAAAAGAGGAATCAAAAAGAGTAAGGGAAATAATGGACGAAGTAGTTATGGCTCTAAAAGATAAAGGATATGAGCCAATAAGTCAGATAGTAGGATATATATTATCTGGAGATCCTACATATATAACTTCGCATAATGGAGCAAGAGCATTAATTTGTAAAATAGAAAGAGATGAACTATTAGAAGAAATGGTAAAGGGATATTTTAATAATGGGTAGAATTCTTTCGATAGATTATGGAGAAGTAAGAGTAGGACTTGCAATGAGTGATATAACTAATACTATAGCTACAGGTTTAGATACTTTAATTATAAATGGTGATAAGTCTAAAATATTTAGCAAAGTCCAAGAGTTAATTAATAATAATGACATAGATAAAATAGTAATAGGATATCCTAAAAATATGAATGGTACTTTATCAAAAAAAACCGAAGAGGTTGATAATGTTATAAAAATGCTTAAACCTTTAAATGTTGAAATTATAAAATGGGATGAGAGACTTACAACCGTTTCTGCTTATGCCACAATGAAAGACTTAGGGATAAAGCAAAAACAAAAAAACAAGTACGCAGATAAACTTGCTGCAACATCAATATTGCAAGATTACTTGAAGTATTCGTGTATGTAGAATATATTTTAATTATCTGCAAATAATATAAATAAAATTAGGAGGAATAAAAAATGAATGAAAAAGAAGAATTTGGATGCGCATCATCATGTGAAGCATGTCACTCTTGTTGTTCGCATAGTCCCGAACATGAAGAAATGGATTTAGAACTAGAAGATTCTATATTAACATTTACTGATGAAGAAGGAAATGACGTAGATTTTCAAATATTAGATGCATTGACAGTAGATGAAAAACAATATTTAGTTGTTATGCCTTGTGAAGAGGATGATGAAGATGCAGGTGTAGTTATTTTAGAAATAACAGAAGAAGATGGTGAAGAAGTTTATGATACTGTTATTGATGAAAAGGTAGCTGAGAAAGTTTTTGAAGAATTTAAAAAAGCAAATGAATTAGAATAATATAAAAACATTATATATTTAAAATGAAGTGCACCCCAAATGTTAGACAAAAAGGGCTGTATAATTTAGGTTGGGGTGTGTAAAAACACTTCAACCTTTTTCTTGCACAAAAAAATTGCAATTAAATCATTTTTACCTTAAAATGTAGTTGTTAGAAAACAAAGAAAGGTTTTGGTGATTTAATTGCATAAAAATGATATAACAAATTTCTTTAATTTACAAGAGGTTATTGTAGATTTTCATAAATGTTCTACTAATTTAATTGAACTTTGGATTAAGTGTCCCGTTAAAGAGCATACTTGTCCTACTTGTCATTCTTCTACTTCTCGTGTTCATGATTACTATTTACGTTCTTTTAGTCATATTATGATTGGCAAAAGAGCTACTAAAATTTATTACAATCAACGTAGATATGTTTGTCTACATTGTG
>CALXJE010000017.1 GCA_944388545.1 uncultured Clostridia bacterium | reverse complement strand
TAACATCATCTCTATCACAAACTAAATAACAATTATATTTTTCTAACTCTAATATAAGTTCTTCTAAATCACGAACTGAACGAGTAACTCTATCTAGTTTGTAGGCTACAATATAATTAATTTTTCCGTCCCTCATATCTTGTAGCATCTCTTGAAATGCAGGTCTATGTTTCATATCTTTTGCCGATATTCCTGCATCCTCATAAACTTTAAATACTTCATACCCCTTAAATGCACAGAGTTGTAATAACTTTTCTTTTTGCTCTCCTAAAGAAAATCCTTCTCGTGCCTGATCCTCTGTGCTGACACGAATATAAACTGCTGCAATCATCCTTTCATTATTCATAATATTTCCTCCTTTTCTTTTAATGAAAGGCACCAAAAAAGGTGTCACATAACAAGACACCTTATACTTTATATTGATTATTTACACGACAAAATAAACCAATATTTGTGGGAGTATATAAACTCTCAATTAATTAATGCCTTGCTATGTAGTCTGATAAATCAGCAATAGGGATTTTCTTCTTTAAATTCCCAACATAAAAATGTTTTTGTTCATTGAAGAATAAATATAGTGTATCTCCAATAATTACTTTGTGTGGCTCAACATACGCTAGATTTGTATGTTCCACAATTCTTAGGTGACCCTCAATAATCTGGTAGGGTCTGTTATTAAATTTGCAAGACCAATTAATTTTACTCCTAAGTTCATCACTCATATTGATTTTCTTTTTAATTATTTTAATCATATCACATCACACCTTTCTTTGCAATAACGCACAAAAAAATCAATCTTTTCAGATTGATTTAATCATTAACGTCACATTTGTGCGACGATTTTACCTTATGGAGCAGGTTGTGGGAATCGAACCCACGCCAAAAGATCGGAAGCCTTCTATTCTACCACTAAACTAAACCTGCCTTTATGTAATATATTTTAACATAATACATTACATATTTCAATTACTATATTACTTTATTTTGTTGTATCTCTTTAAAGCAACTTCTACAAACTGGTATATACTCTACACCTTCTCCATCTATTGCCACCTCATCTCCTTCTATAATAGGTTTGCCATCTTTTATTCTTACATTAAATCTTGCTTTTTTTGGTTCGTCTAAACAATTAAAACATAGTGTTGGTATTTCCTCTAATTCATCAGCATATTCTATTAAAGATTTAACTCCAGGAAATAATTCCCCTTGAAAATTATTTTTTAAAGCATATGCTATAACTGCAACGTCCTTTTTATCACATATGTCAGTTAATCCTTCAACTTGTTTTTTAGTCAAAAATTGTGCTTCATCTACTATAACACACTTTATATCCTTTCCTCTAGCATTTTCTCTAAGAAAAGATTTATATACATCTTCATCTTCTTTTAATAATAAATCAACTTTTTTGCTATAGCCAGTTCTACTAACTATATTGTCCCCACCTTTTGTATCAATATCTGGTTTAACAAGCAATACTCTGTGTCCTAATTGCTCATAATTAAACATAACTCTTATAGCTTCCATAGTTTTGCCAGCATTCATTGCGCCATAACACACCTTTAACTTTGCCATATAAATTCCTCCTAATATAACAATAATATATCTTTACTTAATTTTATCCTATGTTTATTAATATCTTTTGAATGCTTTATTTACTTGGAGAAATAAGTGTAAGTGAAACCTTTTTCTTATCCAGAAATATTTTTTCCACATAACAATCCACTACATCTCCAACATTTAACACCTCTAATGGATGTTTTATATATCTGTCTGTAATATTTGAAATATGAACTAAACCATCATTTTTTATACCTATATCAATAAACGCCCCAAAATCTACAACATTTCTTATTGTTCCTTGCAATTTCATTCCTGGTTTTAAATCTTCTAGTTTTAAAACATCACTTTTTAATATGGGTGCTACTAAATCATCTCTAGGATCTCTTCCCGGTGCTTTTAAACTTTTTATAATATCTTCTAATGTATACTCGTCTATTTTTAATAATTTAGCTTCTTTTTTTATATCTATTTTATCGAGTAATGCAGTTATTCTTTGATTTTGAATTTTTAAGCAATCTATATTTAAATGTTCTAATAATTTAAGTGTGACTCCGTAACTTTCAGGATGTATTGCAGTTTTATCCAATAAATTATTTCCATCCATTATTCTTATAAATCCAATTGATTGCTCATAGGCCTTATCGCCATACGACTTTATATTTTTAAGTTCCTCTCTAGAGTTTATTTTACCATTTTTATTTCTATATTCTAATATTGAGTCTATAGACTTTTTATTTAATCCAGATACATAAGAAAGCAATGATCTACTTGCTGTGTTTATATTTACACCAACATTATTTACAACTTTTGTAACAACAAATTTTAAAGATTCATCTAGTCTTTTCTCTTGTACATCATGTTGATATTGACCTACCCCTATACTTTTTGAATCTATTTTAACTAGTTCACTTAAAGGATCTTGTAATCTTCTGGCAATGCTTATTGCACTTCTTTCTTCTACGTGTAAATTAGGAAATTCTTCTATAGCAAGTTTACTTGCAGAATAAACACTTGCACCAGCTTCATTTACTATTATGTATTTAACTTTTCTTTTGCTACTCTTTATAGTATCTGAAACTAATGATTCACTTTCTCTAGATGCAGTTCCATTTCCTATAGCTATAATATCTACTTGATGTTTATCTATTAATTCAAGGAGCTTTTTCTTACTTTCCTCATATTTATTTTGGGGCTCATGTGGGTATATAACTGATATTTCTTTTAAGTTTCCTGTACTATCTACTACAGCAAGTTTACATCCTGTTCTATATGCAGGATCTAAACCTAATACTACTTTTTCTTTCATAGGTGGTTGTAGCAGTAATTTTTCCAAATTTTTACCAAAGACATAAATTGCAACTTCCTCTGCCTTTTCTGTAAGTTCTTTCCTAATTTCTCTTTGCAAACTAGGGAACATTAATCTTTTATAACTATCTTCTATTGCTTCTAATATATATTTATATACTGGCGACTTTTTTTGATTTTCATTTTTTACTATTTTACTTTCTAACCAGTTTATAATAATGTCTTTATCATATGTTATACTGACTGATAAAACTCCAGTCTTTTCACCTCTATTTAAAGCAAGAACTCTATGTGATTTTATTTCTTTTATCTTTTCGATATAATCATAATACAAACTATATGTTTTATTTTCATCATTTACTCCCTTTTTTATTTTACTACTTATAAAACCATATCTTGTAATGTTATTTCTAATGCACTTTCTATAATTGTAATTATCACTAATATTCTCTGCAATAATATACTTTGCACCTTCTATAACTTCATCTTCAGTTTTTACCTTATCATTAATAAATACTTTTAAATCTGGCATATCTTTAGGAAATTTCATAAAGATATTGGCCAGCGGTTCCAATCCATTCTTTATTGCTTCGGTTGCCTTTGTTTTCTTTTTTTCCTTAAATGGTCTATATATATCTTCTACTTCTATTAGCCTCTTAGAATTTAATATCTCTTGCTTTAATTCATTTGTAAGCATTCCTTTTTCATCTATTAATCTTATAACATCTTCTTTTTTCTTTAACAAGTTAATTTCATACTCATAAACTTCATTTATTTTTCTTATTTGTTCCTCGTCTAAATTTCCAGTGACTTCTTTGCGATATCTTGCTATAAACGGTATGGTATTATTTTCTTTTAAAAGTTCTAAAGTTTTTGTGACTTGTATTCTCTTTATATCAAGTGATTTGCTTATATCTTTTATTATTTCTTCTTCCATAAATGCTCCTTACTTTTATATATAATTTAAAATATGGCCGCAGAAAAGTTGAAACAGGTCCTTTGCTGTTTCAACCTTTTTATCTTTAGTAAAAATATTATATGTTTATATTTACGTTTTTTCTTTCCTTTGGATCAATTTCAAACAAATCTTTTTCTTTAAATCTAAATAGTTTGGCAATTAAATTAGATGGAAATGATTGTACTTTTGTATTATATACAGTAACGTCTGCATTATATATTCTTCTTGCTGCTTGAATCTGACTTTCTATTTTGGAAAGTTGTTTTTGTAGATTTAAAAACGCTTCACTTGCTTTTAGTTCCGGATAGTTTTCTACTACAGCTATAAGCTGACTATATCTATTATTTAGATCCGCATTAACTGCCATATTTCCAGCATCATTATTAATATATTCTTGTCTTAATTCAGTTATTTTTTCTAATATGTTTTCTTCATACTTAGAATAACCTTTTACTGTTTCTACCAAATTAGGTATCAAATCAAATCTTTGCTTTAAATATACTTCTATCCCACCTGCTGATTGACTTACTCTCTTAGATAATTCAACAAACTTATTATATGAAAATATTAAGTAAAGCGTAAGGATTATTACTGCAAGTATTATCCAAAATGTTGTTCCTATTGATTTAATAAAAGGTATTATTATAGGAGAAAATGGAATTATAAAAGCGATTATAAAATATATACAAAATATAGTTAAAATTATCTTGCCTATACTATTATTACTTTTCATTTTTACCTCCTTTATACTTCGGTATTCATAATTACATTACAAATATGTTTTGTAACTATTTTTACGCCATTTATAATATCAAAATTTCTCTTCAAAATATTGAGTTGCATTGTTTTTCCAAAAATATTAGGTTCAAACATTTCTCCTGTATGAAATCTTATATACATTACATCATTCTTTATATAAAATTCAAATTTTACTTTACTACTATTCACTAGATCAAGTAAATCTGTCATTATATCAGCTGTTAATATCTGCATTGCTTTTATTTTATTATCTGTTTCTACATCAAATACTTTTTCAAATTCAGCCATATCCATTTCTAGCTTATCATGATTTTTAAAAAACAAATTAAACTTATTATCTACAACTTTAATATAGCAACCTATATCTTTAGGTAAGTTAACTTGTCCTGCAATACCATAAAATAACGTTGTATATGAAGTACGACCTTCTGAATCTTTATGTTTATTTCTAGTATGAACTTCAGACATTACTAAACTTGCTTTCATCTCGTTATTATCATCTATTTTAATTTTTGTTACTATCTTGTCTTCCGAATCAAACACATCACAATTTTCCCATTCACCTTTGAAGTATTCTGCTCTACTCATTCCACTTAAAGGGTAGTATTCTGAATCTGGTAATATATGCTGTATCATAGGATAAATTATTTTATTTTTAAAAACGTCTTTATATGTTCCACCCGTTTTATTAATATTTTTTGAAGGTTTAGAAGCGTACAAAATATAAACAAATATACCTATAAACCCAATTATTCCAAGTATAACATTAAAACTCATTAAAAAAAATGATACAAATAAAATTGCTACAAAAATTATTACAGATAATGCCCTTTTTTTGTCTTTGTTCCTTAAGCTTTCTAATTCATTAAAATTTTCATTGTACAATTTTGTATATAATGAAGTAAAACTTGTTTCATTTATTGAATTACTTTCCATATCCCACCACCAAATTTATATAACAATATATTATTATATATACAAAAATATTTCAACAATAAACTACATATTTTTTAAATTTTAATATTCTAATTTATTAATATTTCATTTATGTTAAAACAAACTTTAAGTTTTACTATTTTATAATTAAAATTTACATCAAATGTTGATAGTTTTATTTTTAAATGGTATAATCAACACATTAACAGAATAATATTTAAAAAAGGAGCTTAATATGGAAGATTTAATTATTGAAATAATGAATAATTATGGTTATATAGGTATTGGATTATTAATTTTAATAGAAAATTTATTTCCGCCTATTCCTAGTGAAATAATCTTAACTTTTGGTGGATTTATGACTATAGATACTGATATGTCAATTTGGGGTGTTATAATAGCATCAACACTAGGATCATTAATAGGTGCAATTATTTTATACTACATTGGAAAAATTTTAAACAAAGAAAGACTTATTAAAATAGTTAAAAGTAAATATGGAAAATTCTTAAGAGTAAAACCTAAAGATATAGAAAAAGCTGATAAATGGTTTGATGAAAAAGGAAATAAAACAGTATTCTTCTGTAGATTTATTCCGGTTGTTAGAAGTTTAATAAGTATTCCTGCTGGAATGAGTGAAATGCCATTAATTAAGTTTATATTATATACCACATTTGGAAGCGCAATATGGAATTCTGTTTTAGTTTTTGTAGGAGCATTTGCTGGCGATAAAAAAGACTATATATTAAATATAATTGATAATATTTCTCATGTTGTTTTAATTTTAATAGTACTTATATTTATTATATTTATATATAAGTTTTATAAATCAAGAACTAAAAAAAATAGTGAATAATGAATTATATTTTTATTAATTTCTTGTATTATGAATTATTATAATAAATATCCGCATATTATATACGCGGATATTTATTTTTATATAAAAACATATATAAACAAAAATTTAGCTGGAGCTTCCAATGGGAATTGAACCCATGACCTCATCCTTACCATGGATGCGCTCTACCTACTGAGCTATAGAAGCATCTATATAATTATATCATTATTAAACTTAAAATCAAGTATTTTTGTTATCATCAAGGGTTAAAATAATTTTTAAAAATATATACTTTTTTTGCTTATTATGATATAATGTTTTAGCTGTATTTAAAGGAGATTCAATGAAAAACAACATAAAAAATCCATTTAATTATTTTACAAATATAATAAATAATATTAAAAATTTTGATTATAGACAATATACTAAAACCAACATATTGTTTTTAACATTTATAATATCAAACTTAATAAATGCATGCTTACTTAGATTTTTTACTGTTCATAACTACTTTGAATTAAGGCCATTAATTGCTGATATAACTTTTCTAGTATTAATAGGAGCATTTGCATATTTATTTAAAGGTAAAAAACAATACAGATATTTTTTAGCAATATCTATATTACTAACATTAATATGTATTATTAATTCTGCTTATTATAATTACTATACTTCTTTTACATCTTTTTCTTTGTTATCAACATTATCTCAACTTGCTGGTGTAACTGATGCTGTTAGTAAAAATGTATTAAGTATAAAAGATTTATTGTTTTTATGGCAACCTATATGCCTAACTGTAGTTCACAAAAAGCTTATCAAGAAAAACTATTATCACAGAGCACAAAAAATAGAGGAAAAAGAAAAAAGATTTTCAAGAACACTTGCTTTTTCTATTGTTGCATTTGCTATATTTTTTATAACTTGTTCTACAACAGAACTTAGTCGTTTTTATAAACAATGGAATAGAGAATTTACTGTATCTAGATTTGGAATATATACTTATCAAGTTAATGATTTAATAAAAACTATACATTCCTCATTCGCTTCATCTTTTGGTCATGATAAAGCTTTAGAGGAATTTAATGAATTTTACGAAAATAAAGATAAAAAAGTAATTAAGAACAAATATACAGATATTTTTAAAGATAAAAATATACTAATGATTCATGCAGAAAGTATGCAAAAATTCCCTATGGATTTATCTTTTAACGGAAAAGAAGTAACTCCTAATCTTAATAAACTTGCAAAAGAAGGATTGTTTTTTAGCAATTTCTATGCTCAAGTAAGTACAGGTACTAGCAGTGATACTGAGTTTACTTTAAATACTTCTCTTATGCCAATAAATAATGGAACTGTATTTGTATCTTACTGGAATAGAAACTATATAAGTCTTCAAAAACAACTAAAAAAATCTGGTTATTACACATTTAGTATGCATGCTAATAACGCAACATTTTGGAATAGATTAGTTATGCATAAACAATTAGGTTATGATGATTTCTTTGCAAAAGATTCTTATGTACTAGACGATATGATAGGTTTAGGATTATCAGATGTATCATTCTTTAATCAATCTGTTCAAAAGATAAAAGAAATATCTGAAAAGCATGACAAATTTTCTGGTACATTAATAACATTAACAAATCATACTCCTTTTTATGATGTAAGCGAATATACTAATTTAGATGTTACTATGAAATATAAAATTACTAATCCTGACGGTTCAATGTCTGATGCCACTGCTACATATCTTGAAAATACAACTTTAGGAAGTTATTTAAAATCTGTACACTATGCAGACTACGCAATAGGTGAGTTTATATCCGCTCTTGATAAAGAAGGACTTTTAGACAACACTGTTATCATCATATATGGAGACCATGATGCAAGATTAAGTTATGATGACTATATAAAAATGTACAACTATGATCCTTCTACTGATACTATATTAGATGAATCAGATCCAAATTATGTTGATTTTGACTATTATAAGTATGAACTAAATAGAAAAGTTCCTCTAATAATTTGGACAAAAGATCAGACTATTGGAGAAGAAATTACTACCGCCATGGGAATGTATGATGTACTACCTACAATGGCAAACTTATTTGGATTTGAAAATAGCCCTTATGCTCTAGGCCATGATATTATGAATTTAGACGATAATCTTGTATCATTTCCTAATGGTAACTGGTTAACAAACAATATATATTATAACGCTCAAAAAGATGAGTTCTCATTACTAAACGATACTTCTGTTGCATCACAAGAAGATATTATTAATAATTCTAAAAAAGCTGATGAAATGCTATCTATTTCTCAATCTATAATTCTTTATGATTTATTAAAAGATAAATAACAAAAAAGCAGTATACTTTAAGTTTGAAGTATACTGTTTTTTATCTGTTAACATTTATTTTACTCTTTATAACATATTTATTGTCAAACATTAGTTTTATTACATAACTATATTTTGCCAGCTTATATTATAATTTTATATAGATAACTTTATTAAAAAATTGAAGTATTATACTTACTAATAAATTTAATATGAATCCAATAATTAATCCGTTTATTCCGTAAGGGCTATTAAATACAAAATCCCATAGAAATGTACTTGTAAAACCAATAGTTATCCCTATCCAAACAATAGTTTTTCTAAACTTTAAACCAAGTATAGACATTAATAATACGGGTAATATCGTTGGCGCCCAAAAACTATATGAAAAAGTTAAAATATTTAATAAACTCGGTATAAGTAAAGCTACGAGTATTGCTATTGTTCCTATAATCATATTAGCAATTCTAACCATTTTAAGTTTATCTCTTTCTCTTATTTTGCCATTTTTAATTGGTATATATACATCATTTATAATCCCAACTGCAGCACTATTTAAAAATGAATCTGCGGTAGATAGAACAATTGCCATCATTGCTGATATAATAATACCACTAAGTCCTACAGGAAGTACACTTCTTATAATTCCTATCATAGCAAACTCTGGATTCATTTCTGGATTTATAGTATATGCTATAAATCCTATTAATCCAGTCATTATAAAGAATATTATTGATGCATAACCACTCATTATTGTTGCCTTAGATGTATCTTTTACATCTTTTCCAATAAGTAATCTTTGAACGTATGGAGGAACCAGCATTTCTCCTATCATAAGTGTAGTAAACATAGAGATAAAAGTAGTTATGTTGCTATTGTTAAGTATATTTAAGTGATCTACTGAGATGCTTTGAATTATATTATTAAAACCTCCTGCTGATATTATTCCATAAAAAACAAGAAAAGGTATCCCTATAATTAATACAAAAAATTGAACCACATCTGTTATTATATCCGCTTTTATTCCTCCCAATGTAGAATATATTAAAACTATTCCAAAACCTACTATTACTCCTATAAACGATGGTATACCCATAAACATATGAAATATATTTCCCATTACGCTAACTTGCGCACCTAATATACCTGCACATATTATCGTAGATAATATTCCTGTCGCTATTTGCATGTTTCTTCCATAAAGTTTACCAATTATATTTCCAGTAGATATACAACCTGTAAATCTATACATTTTTAAAGCTATACATTTACCTATAAATATTTGACCAATACTAAAACCACAAAGAGCAACTATATTTCCAATTCCATTTTTAAATACCTCTGTTGCATTTCCAAATGAAAATCCTCCGCCTAAAAAAGAACAACACATTGTTATAAAAATAACAGTTTTTCCATATTTAACATTAGATACAGCAAAATCATCTATCGATTTTAATTTCCTTGAAGATATTATTCCTATCAATAATATTATAACTAAATATACTATTATTATAAACGCATCTATATTCAAGTGGCTACCTCTTTTCCTTATCTGTATAATTTATACTCTATATATTACAATTTTATGTGCAAATTACATATATATGTTTGACATATGAAAGCTAATGTTGTATAATTGTTACCACATAATAATTATATGAGAGGAAGATTGCTATGTATATAGAACGGCTAAAGTGCAATTGCAAACTTCTGGATTTTCCTATAGCACATAAAGGGGCATTTGGAAATGATAATGGAAAACTAATACCAGAAAACTCTATGGCTTCTATAAAATCATCTATAGAAAAAAGGATTCCCTTTGAAATAGATATTGTTCAAACTAAAGATGATATTCCAATAGTGTATCATGATTTTAGCGTATCTATAAATGGAAAACACGTTGCAATAAGTAATTTAACTTTAGAAGAACTACGGTATTATACAAAAAACACCTTATGTATTTCTACTTTAGAAGAGTGTATAAAAATTAATAATGGTACTGTTCCAATGGTACTAGACTTTAAGGAAACATCTTTGTTTAAAGTAACTAAATACAGAGCAAATATAATAAAATTACTTAAGCACTATGAAGGCGAGTATGCTATTCAATCCTTTAATCCATTTTTTGTTCTAGTTATGGGAATAAAGCTACCTAAAGCTATAAGAGGGCAATTAATTTGCAGAGGTAAATCTCTTATTGATACATTTAAAGTTGAAAACTTTAAATCAATCTCTAATCTATATGAAAAGTTAATGTCCACAATATGTTGGATAGCAAGAGCTGACTATATTGGATTAGAACTTAGCAAAAGTAAAAGATGGAACAATAAAATTGAACAGTTTATATTCAATACTTCTGACGAAGTACAAAACACAGTTGTTGAATTTGCAAGTAAAGTGACAAAAAAACCTGTAATAGGTTGGACTTTAACGGATTTAAATGAACTTAAAATTTCACCTTTTGTGTTTGATAATTATATTTTTGAACCTGATACGTTTGAAAATTATAATTCTTTTATGGATGATATCTTAACAAACTTAGAAAAAAGAAAAAAGCATGTGTCTTAAAAGACTAACATGCTTTTTTTAATTTTAAGAATATAAAAAATATATTTTGAAAATAATAAAAATAATGGTAATATAGATAATATATTATAGAAAGGATCGATATTATGAAAAAAATTTATTATAATGGTGATTTTATCACTCTTGAAAACAATGAAATAGAAGCTATTTTGATAGAAGACGGAATAATTAAAAAAACTGGAAATAAAGAAGATATTTTTAATTGTAAAGATAACAATACTGTGTTAGTAGATTTAAAAGGTAAAACGTTAATGCCTTCTTTTATAGATTCTCATAGTCATTTTTCAGGTGTTGCAAATAATTTTTTAAAAGCAGATTTAGAAGAATGTTCTAGCTTTGAAGAAATCAAACAAAGATTACAAGATTTTAAAGAAAAAAACAATATAACCGATAATAATACTTGGATAATAGGAACGGGGTATGATCATAACATTTTAAAAGAAAATACTCATCCAAAAAAACAAGTCATAGATGAAATACTTCCAAATAATCCTGTAGTATTGCAACACAAATCTGGGCATTCAGGAACATTTAATAGTAAAGCTTTAGAATTATTGAATATAAATGAAGACACTTCTGAAATAGAAGGCGGAATTATAGAAAAAGAAAATGGTAGTCTCACTGGATACATGGAAGAAAATTGCTTTCTAAAATATTTAAAAATTGTTCCTATGCCTAATATTAATGAATTACTAACAGCTTATGAAAAAGCTCAAGACTATTATTTATCATATGGTATTACTACCGTTCAAGATGGCATGTCATATCCTTCTATGATACCAATTTATAGTAAATTAATAAACGACAATAAGCTTAAAATAAATTTAGTATCATATATTGAAACAGAAAATAAAGATATATTTTTTAGTACTTTTAAAAATAGTATTAACAAGTATAATAAAAATTTTAAAATTGGAGGATATAAAATATTTTTAGACGGTTCTCCTCAAGGAAGAACAGCATGGATGAGAACACCATATATTGATGACTCAAATTATTTTGGTTATGGAACAATGACAGATACTGATGTGGAAAATTCTATTAAAATAGCTTTAACTACTAATATGCAAATATTAGCCCACTGTAATGGTGATAAAGCCGCAGAACAATATATAAACAATATAAAAAAGTTTGAAGGCAGTATAGAAAAATACAGACCTGTAATGATACATGCTCAATTTTTAGGTATAGATCAATTAGAAGATATTAAAAAATACAATATTATTCCATCTTTTTTTATAGCACATATTTTTTATTTTGGAGATATACATATTAAGAATTTTGGATATGACAGAGCAAGTATAATATCTCCCGCTGCATCTTCACTTTTTAAAAATATTATATTTACATTTCATCAAGATTCACCTGTATTAAAACCAAATATGTTTGAGACTATTTGGTGTGCAGTAACTAGAAAAACAAAAAATAATATTATATTAGGAGATGGGGAAAAAATAACAGTTTTAGATGCTATAAAAGCGGTAACTATAAATAGTGCATATCAGTACTTCGAAGAAGATAATAAAGGAAGTATAAAAGAAGGTAAACTTGCAAATTTAATAATCATTGATAAAAATCCATTAAAAGTTCCTACAGAAGAAATTAAAAACATTAGAGTATTAGAAACAATAAAAGAAGGTAATACATTATTTAAAGTATAGTATATATTAATATTGTTTTTTATGATATACTTTTAAATATTAATATTTATTTAAAGGATTCTATTTATATGATAAGAAAATTTTTAGAAAAAGATATTGAAGAAGTTATAAAAATTTGGTTTGAAACAAATATATCATCCCATAGTTTTATTCCTAAAAAATACTGGATAGATAATTATAATAATGTTAAATCTGCTTTACCTAATTCTAATCTATATATTTATGAACATAATAAAAAAGTTTGTGGATTTATAGGAATTGATAATGGATACATTGCTGGTTTATTTGTTGAAAAATCTAATCAATCAAAAGGCATAGGAAAAAAGCTATTAAATTATTGTAAATCTAAGTATAATAAATTATCTCTTAAAGTATACGAAAAAAATAAAAGAGCAATTGACTTCTATCTTAAAGAACAATTTAAAGTTATTGGTAAAAGTACTGATCATGATAATAAAGAGACAGAATATTTAATGGAGTGGATTAAAAAATAACAGTAACATCCTCATAACGACCCTTTATTATTGGTCGTTATGAGAACTCTAGCATTTTATATGCGCTTTATTTAATATTCAATAATAGTAATCCTTTATTCTTTACTCATTCCATTTGATAAATTTTTCTAGTTTTTTTTGTATTTTTGTCTCTATTCTAGATACATATGAGCGTGATATTCCCATATCATTAGCAACCTCCTGCTGTGTTTTTATCTTTCTACCATATAATCCATATCTATCATACATTATTTCTTTTTCTCTTTTAGGCAATTTATTATCTATATATTCTAATACTTGTTTTGTCATTATTTTATTATATATACTGTCAATTGGATCTTTATCATCATTTTCTAATATATCCATTAATTCCATATCATTTCCATCTTTATCTGTACCTATTATATTATTCATAGACACGTCTCCTTGTGTTTTTTTCGTACTTCTCATATGCATTAGTATTTCATTCTCAATACATTTTGATATATATGTACTTAGTTTATATCCTTTTTTTTCACTAAAACTATTTATTCCTTTTATAAGTCCAATAGTACCTATAGATATGTATTCTTCATTATCTTGAGAAGTATTTGAATACTTTTTAGCTATATGAGCAACTAATCTTAAATTATGCTCTATAAGTTTATTTTTTGCATCCTTATCTCCATTAAAATACTTTTTTAATAAAAATTCTTCTTCTGACTTACTAAGAGGTTCTGGAAATAAATTTGAATTTGATATATATCCAAACAAAAAAGCAACATATGAAAATATACTTGATAAAAAAGATAACATATAATCACTCTCCATGATTATATGTATTCTTTTTCATATATTTATTGCATGTCACTTTTGTCTTTTATTCCTTATAATATAAATATTCTAATAAAACACAAGCAGATAGAGACAACAGCAAATGATAAAACCCTTTTTTAAAGGTGGGCATCCTGTCATAGTTATTAGGATTCTCTGATAAAAAGAGCATTCAACACAAACTATAATTCCCGATTCCCTTATCATATAATTGTAGATTTTCATATAATCTGTTGTCTCTATCTGCTTATATTTTATCATTAATTATATTATATGTAAAGAAATTTTAATTATACAATGTAAACCTATATAAATTTTCACACAACTTTCATTTTTATTATTGATATTTATTGTATAGCATGTTATACTAACTTTCAAATTTATTAAATTATCCAAAAAATATAATTGAATGGAGGTTGTTTTGTAATGGTTTAAATTGCATATAATGTATGATATAATAATCAATATAATTTGGAGGTGCATATAATGTCTGCTTTTATAGTTTGGACATCTTTCATATTATCATTAGAATTAATATTTAAAATGATAGTATTTCGCGATTTTTTTAATGCTGGTTTTCCCTATCTAATAGTATTTTCAATATTATTAGGATGTGTTTTAACAATTATTACTAGATTATTTAGAAAAATTTTCAACAGGGTTTTTTCATACATTTTACTAATTATTATATCTTTTACTTTCGGAGCTCAGTACATATATTTTAAGATATATAACTCACCATTTTCTTTTTACTCCTTAACACAAGGTGGGGCTAATCAAGCATTAGATGCATCTGGAAAAATACTTGAAACTATATTGCAAAATCCTTTATTAGTACTACTTTTCGTGCCACTTATTATTTATATTATTTGCGATATTCTAAAAGTTATTAATTATAACAGAATAAATTTATCTAAATTTTTAGTAATATTATCTATAATAATACTATGTATCTCTTCTACAATGCTAATGCTATCAACTACAAAGAAAAATGATAGAGAAACATATGAAGCTCTAATACATTCATATAATCCTATATTGATAACAAACTATTTTGGTATCAATGCAGAACTATTTTGGGACTTAAATTCTGTTGTACTTAAAACTATAACACCAAACATAACTATAAAAACAG
Organism: uncultured Clostridia bacterium; assembly: GCA_944388545.1. Taxonomy (GTDB): domain Bacteria; phylum Bacillota; class Clostridia; order TANB77; family CAG-465; genus CALXJE01. The sequence continues at coordinate 17,674 of CALXJE010000017.1, read as the reverse complement.
AAGACAATAATTTAGATAAAGAAGTCCTTGAAGAACAGAAAGAAGAAGTAAAATATAATATTATTGAAATAGACTTTGATACATTAATAAATAACGAAACTGATGAAGTAGTAAAAAATATGCATAATTATTTTAAATCAGTAGAACCCACAAATCAAAACGAATATACTGGTGTATTTAAAGGAAAAAATTTAATATTAGTTCTTGCAGAAAGTTTTACAGACTTAGCAATAGATCCCGTCCTTACACCTACATTATATAAAATGTATAACGAAGGATTTTCTTTTAATAATTTCTATACACCTTTATATCCTGTAAGTACATTAGATGGCGAATATATAACAGCTACTGGGTTAATACCAAAACCTGGTGTATGGAGTCTAAAATATGCTAGAGATAAATCTCTTCCATTTACTCTTGCTAATATGTTGAAAGATCAAGAAGGATATTCTACAAAAGCCTATCATAATCATACAGGAACATACTATTCTAGATATAATTCTATTCCTAACTTAGGTTACGATAGCTTTAAAACGTGTTCTGATGGCCTAAATATTAATTGTAAAATATGGCCTGAAAGTGATTTAGAAATGATAGAGGCTACATCAAATGAATACATTAATAGTTCTACACCATTTTTAACTTACTATATAACAGTAAGTGGTCATCTACAATATAACTTATATAATTCTATGGCTGTTAAAAACTGGAATAATGTAGAAGAGCTTAATTATTCAACTCCTGCTAAAGCTTATTTGGCTTGTCAAATAGAATTAGATAGAGCTATGCAAAAACTAATTGAATCTTTAGAAGTCGCTGGTAAAGCTGAAGATACAGTCATTGCACTAAGTGGTGACCATTACCCATATGGATTAACCAAAGATCAAATAAATGAATTATCTGATAGTACAAGAGACGAAAATTTTGATATTCATAAGAGTACATTTTTATTATGGCATAAAGGAATTAAACATGTTGAAGTAAATAAATTGGCTTCAAGTATGGATATTGTTCCCACACTTGCTAATATGTTTGGGTTGAAATATGATTCTAGATTACTAATGGGAAGGGATATTTTCTCAGATACAGAACCTCTTGTAATATTTGCAAACAAAAGCTGGATATCAGAGCATGGAAGATATAACGCTCTAACAAATTCATTTATTATTGATACAAATGAATCTATTAATGAAAATTACGTTGAAAGTATAAATTCAATTGTATCAAATAGGTTTTATATATCTTCGTTAATTCTAGATAAGAATTATTATAGTAAATTAAACCTAAAATAAAATAAAAAAATAGAACTACATAAACTTTAAATATGTAGTTCTATTTTTTATTATTATACTTCATCTTCTCCTTCATGATTTTTGCACCAGTCATCTGCATCATATTCGCCGTTTCTATCAAATTTACAAGTGTATTTATCACCATCTTTGGTTGCATATATACAATTTGAACAATTGTCATATTTCCCTCTACCCATGATATATCTCACCTCCTATATTAGTATATCGTGCACTACTTCTGAAGCAATTATAAGTCCAGCTGTTGATGGAACGAATGAAACGCTACCTAAAGTATTATCATCAGAAATTTTGTGAGGTATTTCCTCAGAATACACTACTTTTAGTTTTTTTATATTATTTTCTTTTAATCTTTTTCTCATAATCTTAGCTAGTGGGCATACTTTAGTTTTATATATATCACTTACTTTTATAGAAAGTGGTTCTAGCTTATTTCCCATTCCCATACATGAAATAATTTTAATATTATTATCTACACAATATTTTATAAGCTGTACTTTAGAATTTACATTATCAATTGCATCAATAACATAATCATAACTTGAATCTATATATTCTTCTATTGTATCTTGATCTAAAAATACTTCTAATGATTTAACTTTAATATCAGGGTTTATATCATTTATTCTCTTTTCTGCACATTTAACTTTAGATTTATCCACATTATCCATAGTGGCGATTATCTGTCTATTTATATTTGTAATATCAATTTTATCCTTATCTATAACTGTAATATTTCCTATACCTATTCTTGCTAAGGCCTCTAGAGTAAAAGACCCAACGCCTCCTATTCCACATATACATACTTTACTTTTTTTTAACTTATCTATACCTTCTTCTCCTACAATAAGCTTAGTTCTTGAATATATTTCTTCTGTATTTTCCATATTCACTTTTTTCTCCTAATAATATATCCTTTCTTTACATTAAATGGTATCTTTATTTTAACTTTTTGTCCTTTTCTTCCAGGATTTATTGTTGTTATTTTGCTATTTGTTTCTATATCATATAATTCATCTATAGTAAAAGAACTATTTTCTATGCTATTTGGAATTAGCACTTCTAAACAATCTCCTAAAGATAACTTATTTTTTATTTCAACAATTACTAAATTATTTTCTAAAACTTTTTCAACCTTGGCACCAAACTCATATTTTAAATTCTCATTTTGACCTGAATAATCATGAATATCTTGATTATTTTTATCTGAATAATAAAATTCTGATAATCCCCTTGTTTTTACTGTTTCTAGTTCTTTTAAATATTTATTGGAATTCCAATTTTCTTTACTGTTATAATAATCATCAATAGCTTGTCTATATGCTCTTACGACTGTAGCTAAATAGTATTCTGTTTTAAGTCTACCTTCTATCTTTAAACTCTCTACTCCCATGTCTATTATTCCAGGTATCTGATTTATAAGGCAAAGGTCTTTAGAGGAAAATATATAAGTACCTTTTTCATCATAATCTAAATTTATAATGCTTCCAGGTGTATTTACTTCTTCTGCTGTTATTTTATATTGCCATCTACATGGTTGACTGCAATCACCACAATTTGCTCCTCTATCTGATAAATATTGACTTAAATAACATCTTCCAGAATACGCAAAGCATATTGCACCATGTATAAACATTTCGATTTCCAAATCTTTACTTTTATTTTTCATTATATATGAAATTTTGTCTTTAGAAAGTTCTCTTGCAAGAATTATTCTACTTGCTCCATTATTTTTCCAAAACTCACATGAATGAAGACTTGTACTATTAGCTTGTGTACTTACATGAATAGGCATATTAGGTGCTATTTTTTTAACTATCTCAATAATTCCTCCATCTGCTACAATAAGTGCATCTGCTCCTATCTCATTTAATCTTTTAACTTCGTCTTCAATCTCTTTATAATCTTCATCATACGCATATATATTTAGTGCAACATATACTTTTTTTCCTATTTTATGTGCATATTTAATAGTCTCTTCTAAACTATCTGAATTCATTTCAGCTCTAGTTCTAAGCGATAATCTAGATGTTCCTGCATATACTGCATCTGCTCCATACATAAATGCAACTTTTGCCTTTTCCAAACTACCTGCTGGTGCTAATAACTCAAATTTTTTCATAACATTCTTCCTTTTCATAATTTACATATATATTGTATCATATTTTACATAACTTTTTCAACCACTTACATAAAACTTGAGTTGAAATAAATACATGCAAAAATAACAATAGTAATTACTAATACTATTGTTATTTTTAGTCTATATTTAAAATTTCTTTATTTTTACAGCATTCCCTGTTTCTAATAAATCAATATGATTTAGTGCTTTTCCTGTCCCTACAGCCACGCAGGATATTGCATCTTCTGCTATCATTACTGGAATTCCTGTCTTTTCTTGAAGGAGTTGATCAAGTCCAGATACGAGACCACCCCCACCAGTTATATATATACCTCTATCACTTATATCTGCAGACAATTCTGGTGGCGTTTCCTCTAGTACAGAATGAACACCTTCAACAATTTGAGCTGCGCATTCTTCTAATGCTTCCATCGTTTCCTCTGATGTAATTTCCAGTTCAACTGGTAATCCTGTTGTCAAATTTCTTCCTTTTATATTCATAGTTTCAACAACTGTTTTAGGATATACACAACCAATATTTATTTTTATATCTTCTGCTGTTCTCTCGCCTATTATAACATTATATTTTCGCTTTATATATTTTATTATAGCTTCATCAAATTTATCTCCTGCTATTTTTATTGACTTACTTCTTACTGCTCCTCCCAAAGAAATAACAGCAATATCAGCTGTTCCACCGCCAATATCTAGTATCATACTTCCATAAGGTTTAGCAATATCTATTCCTGCTCCTATTGCTGCTGCAATAGGTTCTTCTATAAGATAAACTTTTCTTGCCCCAGCATGATTTGCCGCATCTATTACTGCTTTTTTCTCAACCTCCGTAACTCCAGATGGCACACAAATCATTATTCTAGGATTAAGTACAAATCTTCCAGATACTTTATTTATAAAATACTTGAGCATTTTTTCTGTTACAGTATAATCTGATATAACTCCATCTTTTAAAGGCCTAATTGCAACTATGTTTCCAGGAGTTCTTCCTAACATTTTTCGTGCCTCTTGCCCCACTGCTAATACTTCATTAGTATTTTTATCAATGGCAACAACTGCAGGTTCTCTTAATACTATACCTTTTCCTTTAACATATACAAGTATTGTAGCCGTTCCTAAATCAATACCTATATCTTGGCCGAACATCATCATATCACTTCCTTTCCTTTTCACTAACTGCTTTGTTACAATTATATTACAAGTCTGTTTCATTTGCAACATATCACATAAATATTTTATACTATTTTTCATTATTTATACTTATTTCAATTTTTATTATAAAAATTATAATTTTATTTAAATTTCTACCAAAACAAAGAACCAGTAATTTTTAAATTACTAGTTCTTAAAACATTTCATTTCCTATTTTTACGGGAATACTTACCTGGATATGCATTTTCTAAAGCTTTAAATATACTGTTATTAAATAAATCATTTAACATTCCACCAAGTCTGTTCTTCCTAAATGTAGCTACGTCCAAATTTTGTCTTACTTGACAATCGTTCCATTTTAGTTTCTCCTCTATCAACCATTTTGTTGCTTCCTTGGCAGTTTCTAATGTCCAAAAGCCCTTAGGAACTCTCGTAAATTCCCAAACTTTATATTTACCCGGATATGCATTTTCTATAGCTGCAAAAGAGCTATCTTTGAATACACCACTTAACATTCCTGAAAGATCATTTTGGACAAATATTGATTGACACAAATTTCGTTTTACTTGGTCATCACTCCACTTTAGTTTTTCTTCTATTAACCATTTTGTTGCTTCCTTGGCGGTATCCAAATTCCAAAATCCACTAGGGACTTTAAATTCCCATTTCTTGTATTTCCCTGGATACGCATTTTCTATAGCTGCAAATGGACTACCTTTAAACACTCTATTTAACATTCCAAAAAGGCCATTTTGTATAAATGTTGCCTGCGTTAAGCTCTCCTTTACCTGCTCATCACTCCACTTTAGCTTTTCTTCTATTAACCACTTTGTCGCTTCCTTAGCAGTTTCTAATGTCCAGAAATTATTACAAACGTTTCTAAATTCCCATTTTTTATACTTACCTGGATATGCATTTTCTATTGCTATAAAATAATTATTCTTAAATACATCTATTAGCATACCTTGCAGTCCATTTTTTATAAATATTTCTTTACATATATTGTCTTTTACTTGATCATCACTCCACCTTAGCTTTTCCTCTATTAACCATTTTGTTGCTTCTTTGCCAGTTTCTAAATCCCAAAAAGCGTTAGTAGCAACTTTCATTTCCCATACTTTATACTTTCCAGGATATGCATTTTCTATAGCTGCAAATGCACTACCATTAAACATTTTAACCAACATTCCTCCAAGACGATTTTGTACAAGCGTCTTTATACACCATTTTTCTTTTACCTGCTTATCATCCCATTTTAGCCTTTCTTCTATAAGATATCTAACTAAATCCCTTGCATGGATTAATCCCATAGGTGCCGACCAAAAAAAATCTGGAAATTTTTTACGGCTCCTTGACAGTACCTCTTTATATGTTTCTATTGCATACTCCCGCTCATCTAACATCATATGTAACATTAATTTCACTTTCCTTTCAAATTATTTTTAGGATATTCCTATTTAATACTATATAATTATATCATACTTTACATAAAAATAAAAGCCCTAAACATAAAAGAGAGCTATTTTTCATTATTTATACTTATTTCAATTTTAATTATAAAAATTATAATTTTACTTTGTCATTTATATAATATTAACTTGCTTTTACAATATTATTATTAAAATAAAGAACCAGTAATTTTTAAATTACTAGTTCTTAAAACATTTCATTTCTTATATTTACTAGAATACTTTCCAGGATAGGCGTTTTCTAATGCTGCAAAAGAACTTCCTTTAAATAAAACTCTTAACATTCCACAAAGTCTATTTTGGACAAATATTTCGCTAGTAAAATTTTCCCGTACTTGCTCATCACTCCATTTTAGTTTTTCTTCTATTAGCCATTTTGTTGCCTCTTTAGCTGTTTCTAAATTCCAAAAATTTCTAGGAGTAGATTTAAACTCCCACGGCTTATACTTTCCAGGATATGCATTTTCTATTGCTGCAAATATACTACCGTTAAATACTTTAGTTAACATGCCTGAAAGTCCATTTTGTATAAATACAATTTGTTTAATATTTTTTCTTACTTGCTCATCATTCCACTTTAACTTTTCTTCTATTAGCCATTTTGTTGCCTCCTTAGCTGTTTCCAAATTCCAAAAATTTTTAGGAGTAAATTTAAATTCCCATGCTTTATACTTTCCAGGATATGCATTTTCTATTGCTGCATATGAACTAGCATTAAATAAGTCGATTATCATTCCACCTAATCCATTTTCTTTAAAAGTAGCTAAGCACAAATTATCTCTTACTTGCTCATCACTCCATTTTAGTTTTTCTTCTATTAGCCATTTTGTTGCCTCCTTAGCTGTTTCCAAATTCCAAAAACTTCTAGGAGTGAATTTAAATTCCCATGCTTTATACTTTCCAGGATATGCATTTTCTATTGCTCCGAAAGAACTTCCTTTAAATAGAACACTTATCATTCCACCTAGTTCATTTTCTTTAAAAGTATCTAAGCATAAATTATCTCTTACTTGCTCATCATTCCACTTTAACTTTTCTTCTATTAGCCATTTTGTTGCCTCCTTAGCTGTTTCTAAATTCCATAAAGCTCTAGAGCCAAGAATAACTTTAAACTCCCACTCTTTATATTTTCCAGGATATGCATTTTCTATTGCTCTAAATGAATTACTATTAAATACAACTTGTAGCATTCCTTCAAGATCATTTTGTTTAAATATAGCCCTACACAAGCTTTTTTTAACTTGCTCATCACTCCACTTTAATTTTTCTTCTATTAACCATCTTGTTGCTTCTTTAGCTGTTTCCAAATTCCAAAAATTATTGGGTACATTTTTAAACTCCCATGCTTTATACTTTCCAGGATATGCATTTTCTATTGCTGCATATGAACTAGCATTAAATAATACACTTAACATTCCTCCAAATTTATTTTTTACAAATATATCATTACACATATTTTCCTTTACTTGCTCATCATTCCACTTTAACTTTTCTTCTATTAACCATCTTGTTGCTTCTTTAGCTTTTTCTAATGTCCAAAAGCCTACTGGAACACGACTAAGTTCCCATTCTTTGTATTTTTCTGGGTATGCATTATCTATTGCCGCAAATGGACTGGAACTAAATATTATTGCTATCATTCCTCCAAGCTTATTCCGCTTAAATGTATTATGACTCAACTTCTTTTTTACTTGTTCATCACTCCATTTTAGTTTTTCTTCTATAAGGTATCTAACAACGTATTTTGCATGTTCTAATCCATAAAAATCAGACCAGAAATAATTAGGAAATTTTTTTCTACTTCCTAGCAACACTTCTTTATATACTTCTATTGCATATTCCCGCTCGCCTAGCATAAATTCCATCATTAAATTCACTTTCCTTTCAAATTATTTCTAGGATATTCCTATTTAATACTATATAATTATATCATACTTTACATAAAATTGGAAGCCCTAAACATAAAAGAGAGCTATTTTGCTCTCTTTAAATAACTTTTCTCTCTTTATATTTCATTTTCGTTGCCATTCCTCCTCTTATATGACGTTCCTCTTTGTTATGCTCTAACACCATTTTTGCTTCTTTCCATAATGTTGGATTTATTTTCTCTAGTCTTTCTGATATATCCTTATGTACTGTTGACTTACTCACATTAAATTTAGTGGCCGCCGCTCTAACTGTACTTCCTGTTTCTATTATATATGTTGCTAGAGCTTTTACCCTTTCTTCTATATCATTTTGTAACAATAATCTCACCTCTTTAATTTATTTGTTTTTATATTACATAGTATTCAAATTTTTCTCTTTTATTCTTTATTTTATTCCTATTACACTTGGATTTACTATTTCACCATTTTTAACAACCTCAAAATGTATATGTGGTTCATCTTTACACTCTCCACTTGATGTGTTCCCCACTTCTCCTATAACATAACCTTTATCTACCTCTTGTTTTTCTTTAACTTTAATATCGCTGTCTAAGTTTCTATAAATAGTTTTTATTCCATTTTGGTGATCTATTATTACACTATAACCATAGAATGGATCTTCATATACCCTTTCTACAATTCCTTTTTCACTAGCTTTAACCTTTTCATTTAGTGAACCATATATATCAATCCCATCGTGAACTTTCCACATATCTAACGTTTTAGAATATATAACTTTGTCCATACTATATTCCTTCATTGTATCGCCATTTACTGGCCTTATATATGTATACTCATAAACGTATTTTTCTTCCTCTAAAATATCTTTATTTGAATCAACTACATTTAAGCTAGACGTTTCTATTGTTTCTACTTCTTCATCATAATTTGGATTTTCTTCAAAAATACTACTAACTGCCTCTTTATATATCATTACATTACTGTTACTAACGAAAGAAACATCTTCGTTTTCATCTAATTTATATGTATTATATTCTTCTTCCTTTAAATTTGAACGAGTATCGACATTAAGCTTTGTAGTTATAACAAGAAGTAATATCATAAATATTAATAAAGTATAACTACCTTTGGGTGCGCTTTTAAAATTATTAAATATATTTTTAAACTTCTTGTCTTTTTTTTCATCATCTCTGCTGTAATTTATCCCTATATATTTTGTCTCCTCATTTTTAGGCTTTTGTTTCTTATTTTCTTTCATTTCTTGTAATTTTTTTCTTAAATTTATATAACTAATTTTCATTTGTATCCCTCCATCTTTTATGTTTGCGTTGCTCTTGTTATATCAACACCTGTATAATAATGTTTAATTATTTGATCGTACGTCCAGCCTTGTTTTGCGTAATAATTACTTCCAGTTTGACTCATACCTAGGCCATGGCCGTACCCTGTAACTTTAAATATAACTTTATTATCATTTACATCTATTGTAAAATTTGTAGATTTTAATCCTAGCAAAGTTCTAAGGTCTGTTGCTTCATATATATTGTTTCCTATTTTTACATTTCTTACTCTTCCGCTTACAGTATTACTTAATATCTTTATTTCATCTTCATTATTTATATCTATATTACATTTTTTATCACTTCCTTTATTAAGTTTTTGTTCTAATTCATCTATAGTTAATATTACTTCTGTTTTATAATATTGATGTTCTTCTTCTCCCAGACTTTCAACAGGTATTAAATATGCAATTTTTTGTTTTCCCCATATTTCCGTTGATGATTCTGTTTTCCCCCCACTATTTGCATGAAAGTATGCTTTTATATAATCCCCTTTGTAAGTTATTACTATATTATTAGTACTATCTACTGCTTCTTCTACCTTTGACCAGTATTCTTTTCTTGTATTTTCATCAAATTTTCTTCCTGTCCATATATTTAATATTTGCTCTTTATTATAGTAAGCTTGACAACAAGCAAAATTATCACACACATCACAATCTTTATGAGAATTGTTTTGCATTTTCTCATAAGTATATGTTCTTGCAACTACAGCTTGAGCTTTTAGTGCTTCCATATTATATGATGGAGGCATCTCTGATGGCACTACACCTTTTAAATATTCATCTATATCCATAGTAACAATCTCACCTGTTTTTGTTATTTTTAACCTTATATTTTGGGGTACTTTATTTTTTTTCTCATATTCTTTTACCTTCTCTATTTCTTCTTTTACTTCATTATCTTTTTTATCTTTGTCCTCCCATTTTTTTATAACAAACATTGAAATTAATAATATAAAAACTATTAATGCACAAAATACTGCATAATATACTATAAGTTTTTTATTCAATATTTATCACCTACAAAATATATATTCAGCATGAATTTGATTTAGAACTGTTTGTCCTAAAAAAATACAAAAAAAATAGAAGATCTTTTCTATCTTCTATCTATATAAATAAAAATCCGTACATTTTACTTTTATATTACCGCTTCTTCTGCAACTACTGTTTCCATTCTAAGTAAATCTGCAAGCATTGCTATAAACTCAGAATTTGTAGGTTTACCTTTATTTGAATTTACTGTGTATCCGAATATTTTATCATGAACTTCAATTTGACCTCTATTCCACGCTACTTCTATAGCATGTCTTATTGCTCTTTCTACTCTTGATGGTGTCGTTTTAAATGATTTAGCAAGTGTTGGATATAACGTCTTTGTAACTGCATTTATTACTTCTTCATTTTCTACAGACATTATAATTGCCTCTCTTAAATACTGATATCCTTTTATATGTGCTGGAACTCCTACGTCGTGAATTAAATTTGTTACTCTAACTTCTATAGGTGCCATTTTTTTAGTATTGTTTTGAGGTTTAAATACATATTCTCCTTTTGCTCTTTCAAATATAGAATTACTTGTATTTCCTACTAATTCTCTTATCCTATCAGTTAAAGTTGTTAGATCAAATGGTTTTACAACATAATATGTTGCTCCCAAAGATACTGCCTTTTGTGTTATTTTTTCTTGTCCTATTGCTGACATCATAATTACTAACGGTTTAGTATCTATCTTTTCACGCACCTCTTCTAACACCGCTAGTCCATCTTTTTCTGGCATAATAATATCAAGAAGAATTACATCAGGATTATGCTCTTTTACTAAATTAATCGCATTTAATCCATCAAATGAGCTACACACAACCTCCATATCTTGCTCACCATTTATAAATGTAGTTAATATTTTTACAAACTCTTTATTGTCATCAACTACCATGATTTTTAACTTGTCGTTCATATTTACCTCCCAATTTTTTCCAAACGATATGGTTATTATACATTCTATTTCATGCTTTTTCAAGTCTTTTTGTTAATTTTTTCCATCGACTTTTGTCTAAAAAAGGAAATACTTTCATAGTATCTCCTTTTATTACATAATTTATATAATTTTTTTACTTTTTTGATATCTATTAAATAATTTTATATCATTTTCAGGTACTTTAACTACATATACAATATTTTCACTATACTTTGTATCTATAATTTCAGATTTACTGCTTTCTATAATTCTTTTTACTTCTGGTTCTTCATTATATCCAAACTCAATTTCTAGTACTGTTTTAGAAATATAATCTACTATATGTAGTTTTTCTTCTGCATTTTTTACTGCCTTTAAGTAAGCCCTAGATAAAGGACCTACTCCAAGTAAAACACCACCAAAGTATCTTATAACAATAACTAATGTATTGATAACATTTTGCTTTTCTAGTAGCGAATATATAATTTTCCCGGCACTACCTGATGGTTCTCCATCATCAGAATAATTATATATTTTATCTAACACATAAGCATAAACAACATGTCTTGCATCTTTAAACTGTTTTCTTACTTCATATAATATTTCTACTGCTTCTTTATCGCTATTTATACTAAAAATATATGAATAAAATTTTGATTTTTTCTCTTCGTATATACCACTAGATATATATTCATATTTACCTATACTTCCACATGAACTATTATCAGAATTTACAAATTCTTTTCTATTCATTTAATTATTCTTCTCCTAATGTAACTTTTAATTCAATCTCTTTGCCATTTCTTAATACAGTTACTTTAAATTCATCTCCTATTTTATATTTATACTTAATTTCATTTAATTCGTCCATCGTTTCTACTTCTGTTCCCTCGGCTTTAATTATTATATCACCAACTTTAAATCCGGCTTTTTCTGCAGGACCTTCATCTATTACTTCACTTACATATATACCAACTTCTAAATTATATGTATTAGACATACTCTCTGTTATATCTAATCCTGCTATTCCAATGCTAGGTCTTGATATTTTCTTGTTTTGTATTAGTTCTTTTATAATAGGAACCGCTTCATCGCTTGGTATTGCAAAACCTATTCCTTCAACTCCTGTTGCAACTATCTTTACTGTATTAATTCCAACAACTTGACCTTTACTATTTGCAAGAGCTCCTCCACTATTTCCTGTATTTATTGCTGCATCTGTTTGAATTAACTCATATGTTCTTCCATCTGTTGTTATAGTTCTATTTAAAGCTGACACGATACCAGATGTAACTGTTCCAGCAAATTCTTGACCTAGTGGGTTTCCTATTGCTACTGCTATATCTCCTACTTTTAAATCACTAGATGTGCCAAATTCAGCTGCTTGTAATCCTGTTTTTTCTATTTTTACTACTGCTAAATCTGTTATTTTATCATATCCTACAATAGTAGCTGCTATCCACTCTTCACTTCCTTCAAGTGCTACTTCAACCTTTGCATCAGTATCTGAGATAGCTTCTTCTATTACATGGTAATTAGTTACAATATATCCGTCTTCGCTATATATTATTCCGGATCCTTCTCCTTCTGCTTCAGTAGAAAATCCTCTAAATATTTCATGAGAATATGTAACCTTAATTCCAACTACAGATGGCGATACTTTTGCCGATATTGCTACTACAGGGCTATCTGTTTCTGTTATTTCATATTTGTTAGTTATTGCATTTACCGCATTTGATATATCTCCTCCGCTATTCATTACTAATGATATTATAGCTCCTCCTAGTATTCCTCCTATCAAAGCTACAATTATTACAATTATTATATTACTGCTACTTTTTGTTTTTTTATTAACAATATAATTATTTTTTTCTTCCATTTTATCACCTTTCCTTATATAACAATTAATTTATACTACTACCTGCTACATAACCTGTAGAAAAAGCTATTTGCAGATTGTATCCACCTGTATATGCATCAACATCTATTATTTCTCCTGCAAAATACAGGTTACTAACTATTTTTGATTCCATAGTTTTAGGATTTATTTCCTTTGTATTTACTCCTCCTGCTGTAACTATTCCAGTATCTATTGGAAATAATGATTTAAGTTTAAGCTCAAATTCTTTTATTACCTTTACAAGTTTTTCTTTTTCTTCTCGAGTTATTTGATTTACCTTTTTATTTTGATTTATATTAGTCATTTGTATTACAACAGGTATTATACTTCTAGGTAATAAATCATCTAAACTATTTCTATAATCTTTATTTGAATATTTTTCAAAATCCCTTCCTATTCTTCTATACAATTGTTCATTTGTTAATGCTGGTTTTAGATCTATAATACACTTAATTTTACTATTTTTCATTTTTTCGTTAATATTAGAAACATTATTTATTTTGCTACTTGCACTAAGTACAATTGGTCCACTTATTCCAAAATGTGTAAATAACATTTCTCCAAAATTTTTATATAATATCTTTTTAGGATCATCAATATCAATTATTTTTATATTAACATTTTTTAGAGTAAGGCCTTGTAGTTTTTTACAAGTTTCAATTTCATGGCATTTTATAGGTACAAGAGCTGGTCTTATATTATTTATACTATGTCCTACTGATTTAGCTATACTATAACCATCGCCAGTACTTCCTGTTACAGGATAACTTTTGCCTCCTGTTGCTATAACACAGCTATCACATTCTATTATTTTATTATTATCTAATTTAACTCCAAAAATACTATTATTCTTAACTAGTATTTCCTTAATAGATGAATTAAAAAATATATTGACATTTTTATATTTAAGTTCTTTATATAATCTATCTGATAATTCTTTAGCATTATCTGACTTTAAAAATACTCTATTTCCCCTTTCTGTTTTTGTTTCTATTCCTAATTTTGTTAAAAATTCTAATAAATCTTGATTATTAAAAGTATTTATTGCACTCATCAAAAATTTAGGATTACTTACTACATTATCTAAAAATTTCTGATTATTGCCTTCGTATGTAATATTGCATCTGCCTTTACCAGTAATACTAAGCTTTTTTCCAATAATACTGTTTTTTTCTATTAAAGTAACTTCGTGTCCGTTGTTTCTTGCTACAATAGCCGCCATGCATCCTGCTGGTCCACCACCTATTACTATTACTTTACTCATAATTTTCTCCTAACATATTTATTGTTGCTAAAAGTATTGAGAGTTTTGCAGACTCGTATGTTATTCCACCTTGCAAATATGCAATAAATGGTTCTTTTATAGGGGCATCTGCTGACAACTCTATTGATGCTCCTGACACAAAAGTTCCTGCGGCCATAATAACTTGATCAGAGTATCCTGGCATATCCCAAGGTTCTGGCATAACAAAACTATCTATTGGACTTTGAGCTTGTATACCTTGTATAAATTTTATAAGCTTATTTCTATCATTTAACTCTATTTGTTGAACTATATCTGTCCTTGCTTCGTCATAACTAGGATCTGCTTTAATTCCTAGTTCTTGCATTAATCTTGCTGCATATATAACAGACATAATGGCGTTTTTTACTATTGATGGAGACATGTAAAGACCTTGAAGTATTTCTTTATTTTTTCCAAGAGTAGCTCCACATTCTTTTCCTATTCCAGGTGCTGTTAATCTTTCTGCGGCTAAATTAACTAAATCTTTTCTTCCTGCAATGTATCCTCCTGTCTCACATATTCCACCACCAATATTTTTTATCAAACTTCCGGCTATTATGTCTGCACCAACTTCTATAGGTTCTTTTTTTTCTACAAACTCCCCATAACAGTTATCTACCATAATTGTTATGCTATTATTTATATTTTTAATGAATTTTATAACTTCCTCTATTTTATCTATTGTAATAGATTTTCTTGCTGTATATCCTCTTGATCTTCCTATAAATATCATGCTTACATTATTCTTAGTTATATATTCTTCTATCTTGCTATAATCAAAATCATTATTTACTAGATCTATTTTATTATATGTTACACCATGCCATACTAAAGAGCCTATTTTATTTTCATCTCCTACAGTTTCCATTAAAGTATCATAAGGATCTCCAGTGATACTAAGTAATGTGTCTCCTTTTCTTAAACTACACATAAGTGCTGTAGAAAGTGCATGTGTTCCATTTACAAATTGTATTCTTACAAGTGCATCCTCTGCTTTAAATATGTCAGCATATACTTTTTCAATTATTTCTCTTCCTATATCATTATACCCATAACCAGTTGTCTTCCCGAAATGAACTTCACTTACTTTATTTTTTATAAAAGCTTTATGTACCTTTGCTTGATTATACATAGCTATCTCTTCTACATTATTAAAAATATTATTTAAATCTTTTTGTATTTTATTATCTAACTCAATATATTTATAATCTATATTGTACATATCACATATTGACTTGGTTAAATTAAACATTATTATCTCCTTATATCTCTAATTTCTTGTATATTTTACCATATAAAGTAATAAAAAAATAGTGAAATATTTTAATTTCACTAAAATTTCACTATGCATTCAATTTTATTTTTCATAATATATAATAGAAGTTGGCATTTGCCAACTTCTACTACATTATTTACATTTAAAAATAAAATGCATTAATAGCATCAAGTCTTACTTCCTCTGAAAATATCTTTTCTTCATACATAGTATTGAGTATTCTCAAAAAATTCTTTCTATAATTGTTATTTTGAGAATATAGTAACCAAATACCAAGAATAACGTCTGAATAATTGTCTGATTCAAATATATCTTCATATTTTTGAACAACGTTCATTTGAAAATTATTTATCGTATCTTTAATTTCACTAAAATCCGTTTCCTTTGTTATTATATACTCTATATCTTTATAATTAATAGAAATATAATTAAAAGGAGTTTTATTGATCCTCTTGTGTATTTGTCTTGCAATATCATTTACACAAAATAAATTTGCATACGATAAATTAATTTTTGTACATGTATCCTCTGTAAAAAGTTTTTTATAGTTTGGTTTTTGGTAATATTTAAAATTAACCATTATCACAAGTACTAGCATAATAAAAAAGAATATATAAGGTATCATACTATGCCTCCTATCATGATTTTACTCCTATCAAACTTATAGAAACGTCTGTACATTTCATTAAAACTAGAATCTGCAATTTCTCCTGAGTTTAATAATCTATACATCTCTTTCTTAAAAAGTCTTCTATAGTATTTCTCATGTCCATAATCAAGCCAAATATTAAGCATAATATTATCTACATAATCACCTATGCTAAACTTATCACCTTCTTTACACTTTTTTTCAATGATTGATTTACGTATGTGATTTATCTTTTCTGTTATTTCATCATCAGAATCACTATTTCTTAAAACTAAATAATCTTCTTTAAAGCATTCTACTTTTATGTCTTTTTTAGTTGTTATAAGAAAGTTTCTTATTACCCGCACTAAATCTTTATTTGAGAAAAGTATAATTGTACTTGCTTTTAACATCTCATCAGAGCTAAATAAATTTTTAATGTTTCTTTCTTTTTCAATGTAATTATATATCTGATTAATCATGAAAATAATAACAGCAGCCCAAAAAATATAAATAAACATTTCTTATTCCTCCTAATAGTTATAAAATTTTTTATACTACTTAATAAATACCTACTATAATAGTATAACATTTTATTTGTATCAGGTCAACAACTGTAATTAAATTTACATAAAATAAAAAGCATGTAACTATGTTAACGTTACATGCTTTAATAACTATGACTGTATTAAATTATACGGTTCTGCAATAAATGTTGGGGGTATAAAAATACTCCAACATTATTTTATGGTATAAAAAAATTGCAATTAAATCATATATACCTTAAAATATTGTTATCAACCAATTGAAAGGGTGATTTAATTGCATAAAAAGAATATCATTAATTTGTTAGTAATTCAAGAGAAATTAGTAAAAAATATTCAAAGAGGTCAAAATTTTATTAATATTTATGTTGAAACTAATCCAAAAGTACATATTTGTCCTTGTTGCAAATCTAAAACTAAATATGTTCATGACTATCACACACAAAAAATTCAACATATTTCTATAGGTCATATTGAATCACATATTATTCTAAAAAAACGCAGATATGTTTGTCATACTTGTTCTAAACGCTTTTACGAACATTACGACTTCCTTCAGAAAAACTTTAGAAAATCTAATATACTATTTCATAACGTTGTTGATGATTTAAAACAACTAAAACATTAAGACAATGGCATCAATATATTTCAAATGCATTTAAATTTAATTTATCTAATGGTCCAACTGAAGGAAAAAACAATTTAATTAAAACATTAAAAAGAATATCTTTTGGCTTTAAAAGATTAGATAATTTTAGAGCAAGAATTTTACTGTTAGAATTAA
>CALXJE010000016.1 GCA_944388545.1 uncultured Clostridia bacterium | reverse complement strand
TTCTTTTATATAATCTATATACTTAGCTTTATATTTTTCAAATATATTAACCATATCTATCACCATCATTATTTTATCATACAATACAATTCCTTTCAACTTTGTATTTATTAATAATCTAAGTAATTTTTACAAGAATAATATTACTTTTTAACCTTTATATTTCTCACTATGTATATTAGTTTTTAATCAATTTATATATTTTCTATTTGCCAGTCAACTGGCTCTATTCCATTTGCTTTTAAAAACTCATTAGCTTTAGAAAAATGTGAACATCCTTCAAATCCATTTTTTACTGAAAAAGGGCTTGGATGAGATGTTTTTAAAACAAGATGTTTTGGATTTGTAATATACATTGCTTTTTCCTTTGCATAACTTCCCCAAAGTAAAAAAACAATAGGTTCTTCTTTCTCATTTAAACTTTTTATAACTGTATCTGTAAATATTTCCCAGCCTTTACCTCTATGACTTCCAGGTTTATCTTTTTCTACAGTAAGTACACTGTTTAAAAGAAGTACACCTTCTTTAGCCCACTTAACTAGGCACCCGTTATTTGGTATGTAGCAACCTACATCTCTATTTAGCTCTTTAAATATATTAACTAAAGATGGTGGCGTTTTTACCCCAGGGCAAACTGAAAATGATAATCCGTGTGCCTCACCTACTCCATGATAAGGATCTTGTCCAACAATTACAACCTTAACTTTTTCATATGGAGTATAACTCATTGCATTCATTATATTCTTTCTTGCAGGGAATATAGTTTTAGTTTTATATTCCTCATCGATAAAATCTTTTAGTTTAATCATATATTCTTTTTTAGACTCTTCATCTAATATCTCTCTAAATCTTCCCATTTATTGCTCCTTAAAATATTTTAATCTAAATCTATTAATCTTAATATTTTACTTTTGGCATATTTTAGTAAAGTACTATCAGAATGTCCTGGATATATAATTGTATCTTCACTAAACCTACTAAATATATATTTTAAACTTTCTTTCATATCTTGCAAGCTTCCACTCTTTAAATCTGTTCTTCCATAACAATCTAAAAATATAGTATCTCCTGTTATCAAAAAATTATCTTCTTTATCATACAATATACATGATCCATCTGTATGTCCTGGTGTATGCATTACTTCTAGTAATGTACCTCCAATATTTATCATATCTTTATCAGAGACTGTATCTATACAGTTGATACTTAAGGTTATAAAATTAGGATTATTTAATATATACTTACAATTTTTTTCATCATCAAATATTCCTTGTCTATCATTTTCATGTATTTTAATAACTACATTTTTATCTTTGTAATAATTATACAAATCTTCTAAAGCTGAAACATGATCTCCATGACAATGTGTTAAAAAAATCACTTTTAAATTTGCATTAATTTTATTTAAACACTCTATTATAAACTCAGCATTATATGATGGATCAATAATTATGGCATCACTACTCTTTTTATCTTTTATTATATAACAATTTGTATAGTGCCCTGAATGTTCTAATTCTATCTTTAATCTATACATTTCTATTCTATCATTATCTATTACTTTATCCATACAATACTCCTCAAACTATTTAGCTCTTCTTACTTCAAACACACTATCTACTTTACGTATTTCTTTCATAAGTTTTTGAAGTTCCTCTATTGATTCTATACTTACAGTTATATCCATAAGACATTCTCTATCTGTATTCTGTTTTGCACTAAAATTTATAACTAATATTTTATTGTCTTGGACTTTTTTAAGTACTTCCATTGCAACACCAGCTCTATCATTAGCTTTTATTTTTAACATAGTTTGATAATTAACTTTTGCTTTTTCTTTCCACGAAACATTTATTTTTCTTTGCTCAATATTTAAAGATTGTAGATTTTTACAATCTGCTCTGTGTACAGACACTCCTTTACCAACAGAAATATATCCTACTATATCATCACCTGGAAGTGGTGAGCAGCACTTAGCAAGTTTAACAAGACAGTTATCTATTCCTTCTACTACAATACCTTCATGATCATCTTTAGACTTTTTATTTATATTTTTTGCTTCCTTTTCAAGTGCCATACTTTCTATTTCGGCTTTATGCTCTTTGCTATATTCTTCTACAAGCTTATTAACTAATTTTTTAGCAGTTATAACACCAAAACCTATGTTTTCAAAGCAATCTTCTAAAGTATTAAAGTTAAATTTTTCTAACATTAACTTTATATACTTATCTTTCATAAGTAATTCTCTATCTATCTGATTTCTTGCTAATTCCTTATCAAACAGGCTTTCTCCTCTTTCAATATTATCTTCTCTGTTTTGCTTTTTCATATATGACACTATTTTATTTTTGGCACTAGTAGTTTTTACATGCTTTAACCAGTCTAAGTTTGGACCTTTAGCAGTTTTTGATGTTACTATTTCTACTATATCAGTATTTTTTAGCTTAGTAGTAATTGGTACCATTTTCCCATTTATTTTTGCACCAGTCATAGTATTTCCTATATGTTGATGGATTAAATATGCAAAATCTATTGGTGTTGAACCTTTTGGTAAAGATTTTATCTCACCTTTTGGAGTAAAAACAAAGACTTCATCACCAAACAGCTCTGTTTTAAGTTGTTCATAATCTTCACCTGACTCTTCGTACTCTTTTTCAAGTTCTATAGTTTTTCTAAGCCAAGTTAATTTTTCATCACTAGCACTAATCTTAGATTTTCCCTCTTTATATAAAAAGTGCGCTGCTACACCATAATCTGCTATATTATGCATATCCCACGTTCTTATCTGCACTTCAAACGGAAGTGAGTTTTCTATTCCAAAAACAGTAGTATGCAAAGACTGATACATATTAGTTTTAGGAACAGCTATATAATCCTTAAATCTTCCTGGCATTGGTTTGTATTTTTCATGTATAATTCCAAGGGCTGTATAACAATCTTTTATGCTATTTACAATTATCCTAACTGCATATAAATCATAAAGACCATCTATATCGCAATTATACTTTGCCATTTTTCTATAAATACTATAATATGTTTTAGGTCTTCCATAAATTTTGGCTACAATATTTTCTTTATCTAACGCTTCTTTTATTTCTTTAATTCTTAAATTTATATGTTCTTGTCTTTCATTTTTTATCTTTTCTATTTCTGCTTTTATATTATTAAATTCATCTGGATGAAGTATAGAAAAAGATATGTCTTCTAATTCCGATTTTATTGCAGACATTCCTAATCTATGTGCTATAGGTGCATAAACTTGCATAGTTTCTTTAGCTTTTAAAATTTGTATATCAGTAGGTTCTTCAAAAATATTTCTCATGTTGTATAACCTGTCTGCAAGCCTTATTATAACAACTCTTATATCTTTTGCAATTGCCATAAACATCTTTCTTAAGTTTTCAGCTTCTACTTTTTCTTGACCTGTATAATTAAGTAAATACAATTTGCTTGAATCTTTTATCATTTCTGATATATCATTTCCAAATAGAATTTGAACTTCCTCTTCATTATATTTTTCAAATTTAGTAATTTCATGCATTATTGCAGCATAAACCGGATTTATACCTATTTTAAGCTCCGCAACTATACTAGCAACCTTTATAGAATGATCTAATGTTGATTCGCCTTTGTGTCTTTTTGAGTCTCCATATATTTTATCTGCATATTCAACGCACTGATTTATTGTATTTATATCATATTTTACTTTTTCTTTATTTAAAACCTCTATTAGATTTTTTATTAGTTTTTCCGTCATATATGTAACTCCTCCAAACTTTTAGTAAAATTATATTTATTTTAAATCTACTACTTTTTTAAAATCCTTTAATATAATTTGTATGGTTTTTTCTCTGCCAAATTCATTTACGTTTATCGTTCCAACTACATCTATTCTATCACCAAGCCTTAATTCGTCTCTTCTATCCCCTTGAGAAAATCCTATAGCATCAATATAAAAATTATTATCCTTTAATCCTAATTTAATATGTTTATCCTCTTTTAATGTACTTAATGAATTTACTTTTAAGTTTCTATATAAATATGTTGGTTCTGGATTTTTTTGGCCAAATGGTAATAGTTTTTCATTTATTTTTATTATTCCGTTTAATATATCTTTTTTAGTTATTTCTAGATCTATATCAATTATAGCTTCTAAATCTTTTTCAGTAGTTTCCATTACTGCCTTTTCAAATCTGTTTATAAATTCCTCTATTTTATCTTCTTCTAGCGTAACTCCCGCAGCAAGTTCATGTCCACCAAATTGCAATAGTACATCTTTACATTTTTCAAGTGTATCATATAATGATATGCCATGTGGCGTCCTTCCAGAACCCTTAGCAAGTTTATCTTCATAAGTAACAAGGATTACTGGTTTTAAGTATTTTTCAGCAATTTTAGAGGCAACTATTCCAATTACACCTTGGTGCCATCCTTTACCTGCTACTACTATACTTTTTCTTTCATATAGTTTTTCTTTTTCTATTTTCTTTACAACTTCTTCTAATATTTTCTTTTCTACTGTTTGCCTTTTTTTATTTTGACTATCTAAAAGTTCTGCCAGTGAACTAGCCTCCATAGGACTAGTTACAAGTAGTAGTTTCACAGCAACTGAGGCATCCGCCATTCTTCCACTTGCATTTATTCTTGGTGCTATACCAAAAGATATACTTGTTGAGTCTATATTTTTTATTCCTGCTACTCTTATTAAAGCTTTTAAGCCTTCATTTTTTGTGTTTTTTACTTTATCTATTCCTATTTTTGTTATAATTCTATTTTCGTCTAGAAGTGGAACTATATCTGCTATAGTTCCTACAGTCACTATATCTAAATATTTTAAATAACTATCATTGTCAAGGCCTAATTTAATAGCCATAGCTGTAATAACCTTAAATGCAACGCCCACTCCCGCAAGCATTTTAAAAGGATAATTACAATCTTCTCTTTTAGGATTTACTATAGCATACGCTTTAGGCAATACTTTTCCACACTCATGGTGGTCTGTTATACATATCTCTAATCCTATATTATTTGCATACTCTAATTCTTCTATTGCTGAAATACCACAATCAACAGTAACAACAAGAGAATATCCTTTTTCCTTTATATTTTTTAATGCCTCTTTATTTAAGCCATAACCTTCTTCCATTCTATCTGGCAAATAATAATCTACAGATACTCCTAGCTCTCTTAGGAAACTATATAACACTGTTATACTTGTTACTCCATCAACATCGTAATCACCATATATTATTATCTTTTCTTTATTATCTTTTGCCTTAAGTACTCTATCTACTAATTTATCCATATCTTTCATTAAAAATGGATCATATAAATTATCAAGCTTTGCATATAAATACTTATCCACATCATCTATATTAATATTTCTTGCTATTAATAATTTAGCCAATATTTCTGGTATATTATATTTTTGAACATATTTTTTTACAGTATCTACATTATATTCTTTTAAATTCCATATTTTAGCCATAACCATTCTCTCCTTTCAAATACATATAATTATTACATATATATTGTACTACATTTATATAAAAAGTTAAAGTATATAAATAAGGTTTTTAAACAAGCTAAAGAAAAAACTAGTCAGCTTTACTCAAATTAAGGTTGAGTAAAGTTAACTAGTTTCTTTATCATAATACTCGACATATATCTTATCTAGTCTTGTGAATATTAAGCCCAGTTCTACACTACATAAAGTGCTGAGCGAAAGCCGTAGCCAATCATAACAATTATCTACAAGAAATGTACCATCTTGAGCACAAGCCGCCCCGTTATTATAATAAGCATCACCATTCTGAACACGACCATCACTCAAAGAAGCTGTCATCGTCCATTCTCTGATGTTTCCTGCTAAGTCATATATATTCTTTGCTTTCCAATTTTCATGTGCTCCTGTTTTGGCTGGATTATTTGGACTTACCTGTGTTCTATCTGTATTATTATAATAATTTCCCCATGATGTACTATCTGTTACATTATGAGTTTCATCTGCTATAAACCTTAATGCTGCATCCCACTGCACTCCATATATTAATGTTGATTTTACTGAAGTGCTATTTTTATATAAACTCCTTGATAGTTCTACTGCTCCTTTTCCTTGGTTTAAACTATCATATGTTACATCTCCTTCTGCTGATGTCATGCTTGGTCCCCAGCCTACATAGTTATATACATATGCATCTTGTTTTACTACCATGTTTGTTGTTCCATTAGCTACATTTGTTCTTTCTGTTTCACTTCCTGCTTCATATCTTCCTATATAAAAGCCTCCGTATTTTTCTACACTTTCTTTCATTGCTTTATACTCTGCATATTCTCCTGTTAAATCATTTGTTTCTGATATTCCTATATCAGTGCTATATGAATATGGCTCTGTATAATATGATGATATTGTTCCTGTTGGTGCATTATTTGACCATTCCGTTCTTGTAAATTCAGATATATCTACTGGTATCCATACAAATTGATTTCTTGTTGTCTTTGCATCTGCATCTTCTGATACTTTCTCCGTTCCTTCATATATTACTAGACCTCCTGCTATTGTATTTTCTCCTTCTATGTCTGATGCTACAAATCCTTCTGGCACTATTGCTGTTGATATTTTACCTGAATCATCTACATATATTAGCCCTAAATCTTCATCACTAAACCCTTGATCTTTTAACTTTTCTTTTACATATTCATCTGCACTTCTTATCTCCCCGTCCATCTGCCTTGCTAATGTCCATTCTCCGTATGCTACATTTGCTGCTTCTTTTAGCGTTGCTTTATCACTCTTATCTGTTGCCTCTGTTGCTCTTCCGATGGCTCCGCTATTATTTAATGCTAATATTATTGCTCCTGCTAATATTAGCATTATTATTATTGTTATTACTAGTACTATTAATGATATACCTTTCTTTTGTTTTTTCCTTGTTTTCATTTTCATATTCCTCTCCTTTTTATTTTAATTTATATTAACATGACTTTTTATCATGTTTATACCAATTAAATGCAAAAAAGCCAGCTATACTTTTTTTATTTAGTATAACTAACTTTTCTATTTATATTTTCGGCTGTATTTTGAACGTAAAAACTTGTACCTAGATTATTTCTAGATTCTACTTGTGTGTGTGTGTGTGTGTGTGTGTGTGTGTGTTACTCCCACAATGTTTCTACGCTTATTAGTTAACATTATTTTACCTCTTTTCTTTTTTTACTATCTAATAATACCTTATATTTTTTGCGATGTCAAGCATTCAATTTTAATTACATTTTTATCTACTAAAGCTTCCATCTCCAATAAATTCTCTAAGAAGAGAATTTACAGGTATATCTCTTGTTTCTATTGGTAAAAAGTTATTTAAAAATTCATATAATCTTCTTGCTTCAGAAAAATATTTGCTTGTTTTTTGAACTTGAAGAAGAAGTGGCTCTGCAAACGTCTTTATTACTCCAGTTTCATAAATTAAACTACTATTGAAAATATAATCAGAACTATCTATAAATGGATATATGTTATCCTCTTCTCCTTTTCTTATTTTATCCCACATTTCTAATGTTTCTTCTACACTTACTTTTCTTGTGTTATAGTCTCTAACAATTCTTCTTAACATTCTTGTATCCGTAGAAGAAACTTTTGTATATGAATCAACATTAAGTGTTGTTATAGGTGACATATATATCTTAAATTTATATTTATCTTCAACTTGTTTTGTCATTTCGTCATTTAATGCATGAATACCTTCAACTACAAGAATATCATTCTTTTTTAGCCTTAGTTTATTATTTTCATATACTTTTATTCCCTTTGTAAAATCATATCTAGGAAGGTCAACTTCTTTTCCTTCTGATAGATCTTTCATTTGATTATTAAATAGTTTGATGTCCAAAGATGATACTGATTCAAAATCATACTCACCAGTTTCTTTATTATAGTTTTCTACTCTTTCTTTATAATAATTATCCATTGATATTACGATTGGATTATATCCAATTAATCTTAAATTATCTCCTAGTTTTTGTGCAAAAGTAGTTTTTCCAGATGAAGAAGGTCCTGCTATTAAAAGCATTTTAGTTTCTTTTCTGTCAGATATCATATTCACAAGTTCTACTATTTGTTTTTCATGGAGTGTTTCACTTACTCTTATTACCGAACCAATACTTTTATTTATAACCATATCATTAAGCTTACTTACCTTATCTACTCCGATTTTATCATTATAATTATCATATTCTTCAAACATATCATATAGCTTGTTATATGTTATATTATCTGGCATTTTATCTATATTGTTTTTATATGGGAGTACTAATACAAAACCTTTTCTGTATGGCTTAATATCAAAATTTTTAATAAATCCTGTAGAAGGTGCAAGCACGCCTCCCATAGTATTACATATATTTTCACAGAAAAATAGTGTTGCATTACTTCTTAATTCCGCTTTAATAATATCTAGCCTTTCTTTATTATCCATAGCTTCATACAGTACTCTAGCTTCTTCTGCTGAAACAACCTTTCTTACAATATCACTATTTCTATTTACTATATTTCTCATTTCCTCTTTTACTTTATTTGCCATTTCTTCTGTAAATTTATTGTATTTACAAACAAAATACACATCTGTATTTATATTATTACTATATTCCACACTAATTTCTGGATACAATCTACAAAGTGCCATATACAGTATAAATTTTGCTGTTCTCATATATACCCTATATCCATCATTACTACCATATTCTATATATTCAAGTAATGTATCTTCTACTATCTCATGATCTATAGTTCTAACTTCATTATTAACTCTTACCGCTATTATTTTATTTAATTTATGCTCATCTTCAAGCATTTTTATTACATCTTCCACTCTAGTCTTATATGAAACTGCAATTTTTTTTCTATCTTCTAGTGTTACCTTTATTTTTTTAGAATATAACGAATCTAACATTTCAACCTCTCCTTAAGATTAATTTAATTAATCATTTATATATAAAATAATATATGATTGATGTGCAAAAGTCAATTATACTTTACTTTTTTTACCTTTTTATATATAATATTTAATACTTAAGGAGTGATTTTAATGAAACTTGGAATTGTAGGTTTACCTAATGTTGGTAAAAGTACACTATTTAATGCTATAACTAAAGCAGGAGCTGAAAGTGCCAATTATCCTTTCTGCACAATAGAACCTAATATAGGTACAGTTCTTGTTCCAGATAATAGAGTTGATGTACTTAGTAAAATGTATGAAACTTTAAAAACTACATATGCAACTATAGAATTTGTAGATATTGCCGGCCTTGTTAAAGGTGCATCTCGTGGTGAAGGACTTGGTAATAAATTTTTATCTCATATTCGTGAAGTAGATGCAATTGTACATGTTGTTAGATGTTTTGAAGATGAAAATATAGTTCATGTAAATGGAAATATTGATCCTCTTGGCGATATAGAAACTATTAATCTTGAACTTATTTTTGCAGATATAGAAACTATATCAAAACGTATTGAAAGGGTATCTAAGCAAACTAAGTCTGGTGATAAAAAGGCAATACAAGAACTAAAACTATTAAAGAGTGTTAAAGAAAATCTAGAAAATGGTATTCCAGCAAGACTAATCAATCTATCACCTGAAGAAAAAGAAATACTTGCTGATTCTTTCTTACTTACAATGAAAAAAATGTTGTATGTTGCAAATGTTAATGAAGATCAATTAATAGACATATCAAACGATAAAAATGTTAATTTAGTAAAAGATCTTGCAAACAAAGAAAATTCTTTCTGCATTCCACTATGTGCTAAATTAGAAGAAGAACTTTCAGAACTTGAAAATGAAGACAGAATTTCTCTTATGGAAGTTTATGGACTTAAAAATTCTGGACTTGATGAACTTGCAAAAAAAAGCTATCAAATTCTTAACCTTATATCCTATCTTACTGCTGGTAAACAAGAAGTTAGAGCATGGACTATTATAAATGGAACTAAAGCTCCTGGTGCTGCTGGAAAAATACATACTGATTTTGAAAGAGGTTTTATTAAAGCTGAAGTTATTAACTACGATGAATTAATGAAATTTGGAACAATACATAATGCTAAAGAAAATGGTGCCGTAAGAATGGAAGGTAAAGATTATATTGTAAAAGATGGTGATATAATTTTATTTAAGTTTAATGTTTAATTTTATCTAAAAAAATCAGTTCACAAATGCGAAACTGATTTTTTTAAGTCTTTTATTTTGATTAAATAGATTCAACCGATGTTATAGAATATTTGCTTACTGATACTTCATAAGCCGTTTTAACCTCGATTGTTCCATCATCAACTACTTTTTGATAATTCCTTGATTGCATACGACCTGTCAAAGTAATTTTATCACCTGCCTTTATTTCTCTTGCTGCTGCATCCGATAAATTCCAAATAATACAAGGAATATATGAAGACTTATTTAACCCTCTATTTACGGCAACCATAACATCAACAATTCGTCTCCCTTTAGGAGTTATTCTAACATCTGATGCTTTACAAACATAAGCCTCCAATCTCACATAATTGCTATTTTGAAAGGCTTCTTGCTCATTAAATACTCTTATGCCTTTTGCAAACACAAACAAGTTAAGCTTTCCAGAATTAGGATCTCTATACGACCGGTACTCACCAGATATACTTACAATCTTTCCTATAGCTATTTCAATGTTAAGGTCTTGCAAAACCTTGGCAGAAATAATTACAGGAAGTTTGTCCTCTGTTCCAGATAATCTTGTGTTAGAGACAAAAAACTTAAGAAAGTTTATATCTTTTACTGAATGATCATTAACAGCTTCTGTTATAACCTTTCCAGTTAAATAAACCTCATTAACACAAACATCTTTAGTCATAATATTTATTCTCCTTTCGAATTATTTTGTAATAAAATTATTTATTACATTAACATTAGTTATTACTTAAATTTACTACATTTATGTAATCTTGTCAAGCTTATTAAAGGATTATTCTTTAATTTCCCATGCATTTTCTATTGTGTTATGATTTTCTAAATCACTTTCTACGATTTCAACATCACTTCCTAATATAACTATTGGACGTAACCTATATTCTTTACTTGTGTTTGTTCCATCAATGCTATACATAGTTGCAGCTCCTATGTTTCCTCTATATACAAGTCCCAATCCCCAAAACTGCTGGTTTTCCATAATGGATCTATAACGAGATGCAAGCCAATAAATATCATAATTTGCAGTACCGTTATTTATAAACAACTCAAAATATATATCATTAATAAAATCTGTAGATTTCATTCCTGCATATATGTAGTTATCTTTTATTTTAATTTGAGATGCCATTTTTTCTTCATTTTGAGTAATTATACTATTCTGTTCATCTGCATCATAAGTATTACCTTGTATTCCATCAACTTCTTGATTTTTTTCTAATCTTAGTATTTCTGGATAATAAACATTTGAATACTCTTTTGTTTGTCCGAATGTTGGATTTAGTTTTTCATTATTTATTATTTCTTGATATCTATTAGGATCCATAACATTTATTATATCATTAATCGATGTACCTCTTACCTTGGTTCTACCGTTTTTACTTCTATAAAATGTATTACACATATCGTTAATTAAGTATACTCCGATTATTATATGCCTGATATCCACCTAATCCTACTGTTTCAGTCGTCGATTTATCACTAATTAATTCTAATTTACCATTGCTATTTACTCCTAATACTCTCCAATTTAACGTTTCTTTATTATATGTTTTAGTAACATATTGACCATCTACCATATAACCAGAATTATTAGATTCCATTTTATAACTAACATTATCTGATTGTGATACATAATTAACGTAATCACCTACATTTAGTACAATTTCTTTTCCACCCACATTATATATACAACTAGTTCCATCTTGAACCCAATTTCCCTCTAAATAATCTTCAATAAAAGGTTCTATACTTTTATATTCTCCTGATTCATTTAATTTATTATTTACAAATATAGTAAAATTTTCTCCTGCTGTTTCTTTTTCTGACTCACTCATTAATTCCCACTCTGCTCTTAACATTGTTACATATTCTTTAGCACTAGCCTTATCATTTGCCTCTCTTGCTTCCTCTGCTCTTCCAATTATTCCGCTATTATTTAATGTTAGTATTATTGCTCCTGCTAATATTATCATTATTATTATTGTTATAACAAGTACAATTAATGATATACCTTGTCTTTGTTTTTTTCTTGTTTTCATTTTCATATTCCTCTCTTCCTATATAGGTAAATTATTTCATATATTAAAATATTTTGCAAGCATTTTTAATTGCTTTTTATTTTTTCTATTAACATTTTTGTTATTGTTCAAACTATAGAAAGACAAAAACATAAAATTAGACTTTGTTTATATTTCATAAACATCATATTAAAAATTTCAATTTTATAAAATACAGTAATAATATTTTAGAATCAAATAATATCAACACTTTAAGGTACTTTTTAATTTGTTGACTAGTTTGAATAATAACACATTTTTTCTAATATATATCTATATTATGTATTATTACATGCTTTTTTATCATGCTTATACAAATTTAAATATAAAAAATAATCATATGTTTTTTTCATAACTAACTACTTTATAGGTTTCGGATTGTTATTTTTATATAAAAACTTATATTTAAATTATTTGCTTAATTTTAAATATATTACACTCTGTCTGCTTTTATAGGTTTTATTAATATTTGTATTTTATTTTGAAATTTTATTTCCTATTGTATAAGAGTTAATATGTCATCTGGCATGTTAGCTTCAATCTTTATTCTTTCACCATTAATATTTGTAAATGATATTTCTTTTGCATGTAACGCCTGTCTATTTATATATTTTTTTATGTTGTCTATTTTTATCTTACTTTCATTTGCGTATATTTCATCTCCTAGCAGAGGATGTCCAATGCTTGAAAAATGCACTCTTATTTGATGTGTTCTTCCTGTATGTAACATTACTTGAAGTATAGAATAATCTTTTTCTTTGTTATATTCTAGCAATTTATAACCGGTCTTAGCATAATCTGCATTTTCGTCTTCTGTAACTTCTCTTAGTATAATACTTCCTTCTTTTCTTCTTATTCTTTTTTCAATAATTCCTTCTTCATTTTCTATTTTCCCGTAAACAACTGCAATATATTTTTTACTAAATTTATTTTCTTTCATTTGTGATACTAAATATTCTTGAATATATTTATGTTTTGCAACAATAACAACGCCTGTTGTATCCTTATCTAATCTATTTACAAAATGTATTGGCACTTTTTTATTCTGAGAAATATAATAATACATAACTGCTTGATATAACGTTTTTTCTAAATGCATAGCGCTAGGATGACATACCATGTTTTTTTCTTTATTGATACATAAAATATATTCATCTTCATATATTATGTTTATTTTATGGTTCCACGGTTTAAATTTAGAATATATATCATCTAAATCATATACATTATCTAGTATTACTGTGATTTTATCATTTTCTGTTACTCTATTTGATGTATAACATTTAAATTCATTTAGATATATATCATTTACTATCTTTTTATATAATCTTGATGATACATTTAATTTAGTTTTAACTATATCTTTAACCATTTTCCCGCTATCTGCTGATTCTACTATATATTCTAATTTCATATTTTCTCCTTCTATTTTGTCTAATTATACACTATTTGAACCATTTATTCCATTTTTACAGCTTAACTTGTAATATTTTTTTAATTATTAGATATACATGTAATAAAGAATAGTTACGGGAGGTAATTTATGAGTAGTACAGATATTTATAAAGATATATCTAATAGAACAAGTGGTGATATATATATAGGAGTAGTAGGTCCTGTTAGAACTGGTAAATCCACTTTTATAAAAAACTTTATGGAAATGTTTGTAATTCCAAACATAGATAGTCCATATAAACAAGATAGAGCAAAAGATGAACTTCCTCAAAGTGCAGCTGGTAAGACAATAATGACAACTGAGCCTAAATTTGTTCCAAATGAATCTGTAGAGATAACTATAGATAATAACGTTAAAATGAAAACTAGACTTGTAGACTGTGTGGGATATTTAGTAAATGACGCTATAGGTCATATGGAA
This sequence comes from uncultured Clostridia bacterium, assembly GCA_944388545.1. Classification (GTDB taxonomy): domain Bacteria; phylum Bacillota; class Clostridia; order TANB77; family CAG-465; genus CALXJE01. The sequence continues at coordinate 16,590 of CALXJE010000016.1, read as the reverse complement.
GGTGATATGCCAAGAATGGTAAAAACTCCATGGAATGATGAAGAAATACCATTTATTGAAGCTGCGGAAATGGGAACTAGAAAAGTAATAACAGATCACTCTACTATAGGGTTGGTTATTACAACTGATGGAAGTATAACTGATATTGATAGAGAAAACTATATATCTGCAGAAGAAAGAGTTATAAAAGAACTTAAGTCTATAAATAAACCATTTGTAGTACTTTTAAATTCTAAAAATCCAAATAGTGAAGAAACTTTATCACTTAGAAATTCTCTAGAAGAAAAGTATAATGCTCCAGTTGTTATATCTGATATTCTTAACTTAAAAGAATCAGATATAACCAATATATTTAGCAGAGTTTTAGAAGAGTTTCCTGTATCAGAAATAGGATTCAAATTACCTGCTTGGTTTGATATGTTGGATATAAATTATCCGTTGAAACAAGAAGTTATAAATATAGTAAAAGAAAACTTCTATAAAGATACTTCTATAAGAGAAATAAATGATATTATAACAAATATTAAATCTACTAATAGTATGTTTGATTCTATAAACTTAGATAGTGCAAATATGGAAGATGGAAATGTTAAAATAATAATGAATATTAACAATTCATTCTTCTTTAAAGTATTAAGTGAAAAATCTAATATTGAAATAAATTCAGAAAAGGATATATTTAAAGTAATAGATGATTATTCTTTAATAAAATCTAAATACGATAAAATTGCTACTGCTTTAGAAGAAGTAAATATTAAAGGATATGGAATAGTAACTCCTCAAATCGAAGAACTAACGTTAGAAGAGCCTGAAATTGTAAAACAAGGTTCTAAATACGGAGTTAAATTAAAGGCTTCTGCTCCATCTATTCATATGATAAAAGCTGATATAGAAACCGAAGTATCTCCAATAGTAGGTTCTGAAAAACAATCAGAAGACCTTGTTAAATACTTACTATCAGAATTTGAAAATGATCCTAAACAAATATGGCAATCAAATATCTTTGGCAAATCTCTTCATGAACTTGTAAACGAAGGCCTGCATAATAAACTTTATAGAATGCCAGATGAAGCTCAAATGAAAATACAAGAAACGCTTCAGAGAATAATAAATGAAGGTTCTGGTGGATTAATTTGTATTATATTATAACAGATAAAACTTAGGTGGTTAAACTACCTAAGTTTTTATTTTAATTTTCTCTTTTTATACGTTATATATATTATCCTATATTTTCTTTATTATAAACTACTATTTTTTGATGTGTTTTTATTCACCTTTACTGTTTTACTGTTACTTTCTAGATAAACTGTCTTACTTGGGTATGCAAGTTCAACTTTTTCTTTGTTTAATATTTCAACTAGATTATAATTTATCTTTTCTTTTACAGCTAAATAATTTGCATAATCTAGTTCTGTTGTAAAACAACTTACAAACATATTATATCCTGAATCTTCAACTTTATCAAAAAATACTAGTACAGATTCTTCTATAATATTGTCAGTTGTTAATAACATATCTCTTATTTTCTGTATAGTTAAATTAAGTTTTTTCATGCTTACATTCATGTTAATCTGAATATCAAATTTAATTCTTCTTTTTTCCATTTTACTACAATTATTCAAAGTATCATTAGTTATTTTATTATTTGGTATTACTACAAGAGTGTTATCAAATGTTCTAATTCTTGTACTTCTAAAAGTAATTTCTTCAACCACACCTTCTATAGTTCCAACTTTTATCCAATCCCCTATTGAAAATGGTTTATCAAATATAATAACAAGGCCTCCAAATATATTTGAAGCTGCATCTTGAGCTGCTAAAGCTACTGTAAGACCTCCAAGTCCAATACCTGCAATTAATCCATTTACATCATAACCAAGTTCATTTATTATTATAACTCCAGCAAAAGCATATATTATGCAAGCAATAATCTTACTAACCATTCCAACAATATTTCCATTATTTGCCATATGTAATTTTTTATTTAATTTATTCATCAACTTAGAATTTTTAGCTGTCATATTAGTAAGAGATTTTGCAACTAATAATATTACTATTATTCTAAAGGCTTTTTCTAATATTATTTCAATCTTTGGACTAAGACCTAATGATTTAATTCCTAAATATACTCCTAATACTAGAAAAAAAGTTTTAAGTGGTTTATAAAAACCTATTTTCTTTATTTTATTTTTATCTTTTTCCTTTAAATTTAAAAGCCTAACAATAAGATATGTAGCTGGTCCCCTAAATACATAAAATATAAATATTATTAATAAACATCCTATTATATTAAAAAGTGAACATATATTTAATATTTCTATTCCTTTTAATACATCAATAAATTCGTTCACTATATCACCTCTATAATTTAAATATATAACTAAATATTATATACTCAAATTATATAATATATGTATTTTTTTTGCAATCGTATAATTGTATTTTTCTATTTTTAGTTAATTCTCTTCTTTTTTATCTCTGCAAAATAAATAGCATCTACAGTTATATTAAATCCTACTAAATTAAGGTCACATTACATTAATATGACCTTAACTATATTTATTTAAAATTTTCCTGTTATACTCTTCCATGTAGCACATCCTACAATTCCATCTACAGAAAGCCTATTAGCACTTTGATATCTTCTTACTGCGTTTCTTGTATTATTACCGAATATTCCATCAATATTACCTGAGTTATAGCCCAAATAATTTAATGCATCCTGCAGAACCATTACATATACTCCTCTAGAATTTTGTTTTACTAGAGGATATCCCCCTGTGCTACAAGCCGGTGTACCCATTCTACTATCTATGTGTATCCATGTTGGTGTAAGTACTTTGGGTTCTACATATGCAAATAGTCTACTATCTATAGCTAAATTCCTTAACCTATCTCTTTCTGTAGTACTTAAATTTTGTGCAATATCCATAGCTAAACCTGCATAGTGTTGTGACATACCTGCATGACCACCTTGCCATATTCTTTTAAAAGCATATCCTACTTTTATAGGTTTTCCCCATAATCGTCTTAATTGATTCCAATCTTCCATAAAATATTTAGTTGTCCATAGCAAAGAAGAATTTGAGCTACCTCTAAATTCTTTTACTTTTAAAGTTCCTCCTGTTACATATGGCATAGATTCATTTAACCCTCTATTATATTTTTCTATTTTATTTGTATCATTGTTATATATTAAAACAGTTGGCATAACATTTCCTCCTTTCCCCATATAATAATATATTTTAAAGTATAGTATTTTGTTACAAATTAATATATTACCTTAATTCTGTTTTAAAATTAAATAAACTAATTATTGACATTCAAACACTTGTTCTATATAATATTATTTATTATGAAAGAGGTGTATTATGGATTTAATCTATTTAGCTATTATATTGTTATTAAGTATTGCCTTAATAATCACTATTATTTCTAAACGTTCATCAAATGATATGCAGAAAATATCTAATATTTTAAAAGAAAACAGAGATGAAATTAATAAAAATATAGGTACAAAAATAATAGAAAGTGTAAACATTCAACAAAATCAATTAACTAATTTAACTAATATAAACGAAAACAAATTAGAAAATATAAGGAAAACTGTTGAAGATAAACTTAACTTGCTCCAAAAAGATAATAACGATAAACTTGAAAAAATGCGTATAACTGTCGATGAAAAACTTCAAGGAACATTAGAAAAACGACTTGGTGAGTCTTTTAAAATAGTAAATGATCGTCTAGAGTCTGTATATAAAGGTCTTGGCGAAATGCAAACACTAGCTCAAGGAGTTGGAGACTTAAGAAAAGTTCTTACAAATGTAAAATCACGTGGATATTGGGGCGAAATACAACTTTCAAACATCCTAGAACAATTTTTAACTAAAGAACAGTATCTTACTAACGTAAAAATTAAATCGACATCAAATGATTTTGTTGAGTTTGCTATAAAGTTTCCGGGTAAAACAAATCAAAATGATTATGTTCTTTTACCTATAGACTCTAAATTCCCTATAGAAGATTATTCAAGATTAGTAGACGCTGAAGAAAATGGAGATATATCTCTTATAAACGAATCTAGAAAAGCTTTAGAAAATTCTATTAAACTTTGCGGAAAAACTATTTGTGAGAAATATATAGATCCACCATTTACTACCGATTTTGCTATAATGTTTCTTCCTACAGAAAGTTTATACTGTGAAATAATAAAAAATTCTGCATTATGCGAAATACTATCTCAAAAATATAGAGTTGTAGTAACTGGGCCTTCTACTTTTATAGCTTTACTTAATAGTCTTCAAATGGGCTTTAAAACTCTTGCAATAGAAAAACGTTCTAGTGAAGTTTGGGAACTTCTTGGTATAATAAAATCCGAATTTTCTAAATTTGGTACTCTTCTTGATAAAACTAATAAAAAACTTCAAGAAATTTCTTCTACTATGGATTTAGCTTCTAAAAAAACTAGAACAATAGAAAGAAAACTTAAAAATGTTGAAGCTCTTCCAGTAAACAGCGAAAGTGATTTTTATGAATTAACAGAAGACAATTCAAACTTTAATACAGAAGAAGATTAATATATTTTAAACTGTGAATCATTGTCACAGTTTATTTTATATAATTATTTACTTCCTAACGTCTTTATGGTAAACTCTTGATAAAAGGAGTTGATTAATTTGAATAAGTATAAAGGAATCATATTATGTGGAGGTCTTGGTAAAAGAATGAATTCTGAAATACCTAAAGCTCTTCATAAAATATTTGATAAGTGTATTGCAGAATATGTTGTAAATAGTATAACAAAAGCAGGAATAAAAGAAATCTGTATGGTAATTGGTCATAAGGCTGATATGGTAAAAGAATATTTTAAAAATAATTCTAATATTTCTTACGCATATCAAAAAGAACTTTTAGGAACAGGTCATGCAGTAATGCAGGCTACTGATTTTATAACAGAAGATGATAATATCTTAGTAATAAATGGTGATATGCCTCTTATATCTGATAAATCTATAAAAGATTTTATAGATTTCTTTGAAACTAATAATTACTCTGCATGTACTATGTCTACTATATTAGATAATCCTTTTGGATATGGAAGAATTGTTAAATATGGTGAAAATTTATTTAAAAAAATAGTTGAAGAAAAAGATGCTACTGAAAATGAAAAGCAAATAAAAGAAGTAAATTTAGGTGTATATTTATATAAAGGATCTGAACTTCTTTCTTCTCTTGCTAAACTTACTAATAACAATGCTCAAGGTGAATATTACATAACAGATACTCTTTATCACATTTTATTAGATAATAAAAATATCGGTGCATATGTTTTAAAAGATAGTAGTGAAAGTAAAAATGTAAATTCTAGAGAAGATCTCGTAATTGCCTCAGCTGAGATGTTTAATAGAATTAATAAATATCATTTAGAAAACGGTGTTACAATAATAGATCCTAAAAATACTTACATAGGTCAAGATGTAAATATTGGAAAAGATACAACTATATATCCTGGAACATATATTAAAGGTAATACTTCTATAGGAAGCAACTGTATAATAGAATGTTCTAATATTGAAAATTCAACTATTCCAGATAATTCTTACATTCTACCTTTTTCTAATATTACAAATAAACATTAGTTATATATAATAAACCAAAGATTTTCTACATATTAAATAAATCTCGAAAATCTTTGGTTTCTATATATTATTTAGATTACATACATAGCACACCTAAATACATAAGCTTTATAACTGAAGTTGGTTCTATTTGATAGACGATCTGAAACGGGCGCTGATAATCCCGTAGTACTACAAATTCCTCCTCTAAATACTCTTTGATAACTTATGTATGCTTCCATTGTTCTATCAAAAGCATTTCCTGCTATATCATATATATTTTTTGAATTCCAACTTTCATGTGCTCCTGTTTTAGCTGGAAAGTTTGGACTTACTGATGAATGATATTCATTATTACTATAGTTACCCCATGCACTGCTGTTTATTATACTATGCTCATCGTCTTCTACAAATTTCAACATTGCATCCCATTGTCCACCATATATTAAATGACTTTCTACTCCATCTATATTTTTACATAAATTTCTTGATAGTTCCACAGCACCTAGCCCTTGATTATATCCATTAGTATCTATAGAGTCACCGACTACTGATGTATTACTTGGACCCCAACATGAATAATTGTATAACCACATGTCTTTTTTTATTCCCATATTTGTGGTTCCGTTAGATACATTCTCTTTTCTTTCCGTTTCACTTCCTGACTCATATCTTCCTACGTAGAATCCACCATACTTTTCTACACTTTCTTTCATTGCTTTATATTCGGCATATTCTCCTGTTAAATCATTCGTTTCTGTTATTGATGTATTATATGAATACGGCTCTGTTGATTGGCCAGAAGATACAAATGTCTGATATTCTCCTTTACTATATCCGTCTCTTATTTTAATATCACTTACCTTAGCTGGAACCCATACAAATTGATTGTATGTTTTCATTGCAACATCTTGTGATATACCTTCAAGAGAGTCCGTTTGATATATTACTAACCCCTCTTTTTCTTTAGTTTCTCCTTCATATATTGATGCTGTAAATCCATTTGGTATTGGGGCTTTTGCATAAATCCCTATTTTACCCGAATTTGTTACTTCAATTAAATCTAACATATCACTTTCTAGTCCCTGATTTATCAGTTTTGCATATACATATTCTTCTGCACTTCCTATTTCTTTATTTGTTCTTTTTAATACCGTCCATTCCATATATGCAGATGTTGCTGCTTCTCTTATTGATTCCTCATCATTTTTTATTTTCATTTCTTTTGTATTTTCTATTATTTGATTATTTAAAGTAACTATTACTACTCCTGCTAATGTTATCATAACTATAATTACAATGATTAATACTGTTAATGATATACCTAATTTTTTACTCCTTTTTTCTTTCATTTCAACACCCATCCTCTTTTAGTTATATTATATATACATTATTTCATATTGCATTAAATTATGCAACTATTTTTAATTGCTATTTTTATATTTATATATATTATGTATTATTCCCTAATCTTTTATAATGATTTTGATTAGTTAACAAAAAAGCTAGCTATGTTTTTTACTTTATATAACCAATTTTTATATATTTCTACAATATTAAAAGTTCAAAATTTTATCTAATATATTTCTATTTACATACATTTATATATAATTGTTTTATCATACTTTTTTATATATTTATAAATTTCAAAATTAATTTTTTATTACAACACTTTTAAATTTTACATAAACAACATTTTTTGTTTAATTATACTTGTTTTTTATTAAATTATATTATACAATTTTTATAGTTGATATATGTTTAACGGAGGATAAAAATGATTAATTCAAATTTAATAGAATTTCAAAATAAATTTAACTTAGAGGATTCGTTTATTCAAATAGTAGATTCTCTATTTAACAAATTATTAGAGTTTGGATATATTGGAAATGCACAAAAAAATAGATTAATTGAGAAATTAATAGATAATATAAACTATGTGATTATAGGGTCCGACGATAAATATGATTACAAAACAGGATATTATGATGCAAATAAAAAAACGTTGTATATAAAAGATGCATCAAATATTCCCGCTATATATTTAAGAATACTATATGCAATTTCAACTGAAGAAATTGATTCTCATTCATACGTTGTTGGATTTGGAACTACTAGATTAGGCAAAACAAACTATAAACTATACCATGAAAATTTTGCTTTAAATAGAGCTGTATTTTCAAACATAGTATGCAGACTTCTTGGAACTATGCCTGCAAATATCGGTATTACTCCAACCTATACATCATACTCTCATAACTTTTTAGGTTACGAAATAACATCTAATAATGATATATATTCCCTAGAAGGTAAAATACTTTCTGAAATGTGTTTTGCAATAAATATCGATGAACAGCTTATATATTCAGCCCTATTCTCACATAATGCTAGAAAAGCTTTAGAAAGGATATTCGAAAAATCAGAATTTACTGACAGCCCAAAATTTTTAAAAACTTTTGACAAAATTAGTAGAACTTATTCTAATTATTCTAAGTTGAGTTATTTGTCAAAACTATTAAACTTAAACTATATTGAAATGAAAAAAAAGGTTTTAGATCCTTCTTTAGATGATTTAAAATCTGAACGTATTCAAATTAATAACAAAATAGAAAGCACTCTTAGAAAAATAAATAACCAAGATGAACTAGAAAATGAATTGGAAATAAGTTTAGCTGAAACCATGGATAATCTAGAAGAAACTATACTAAAAAATATAACTACTATCCAAAATATATTATCTGATAAAATAATAACTGCTATTTCTTATCTTTCACCATATAAATATGCAAGTAAATTAAAAAAATTTAATGATATGCTAATTTTTCCAAATAAAAAAGTTTCAGATGCTATATTTAATACCATCATATATAATCTTATGCCTGATAATGAACTTACTGCAATAAACATCATTCAAAAATTAAGATATTCATTAATTAACCATATATTATTTTCAGATAAGTTTACTGACATATCTAAAAAAATAGGATTTTACGCTAATATAAAAGACATTGACCCCGATTTATCTATTGCTCATGTATTCGTAACTGTTAATGATAGATTTTCACATATTACTGAGATATCTCTTCTAGATAAACCTATGAAAAAACTAGATAGTAACTGCAAAGTAATCCCTTCTGATAATTTAAAATACTTATTAAATAGCGATTATTCTAATATGCATGTAGATAAAATAGAAAAAGTGGTTTCTGCTTTAAGAGAATCATTCCCTGAATTCAAACAATATTCTCTTGATAATATGTACTTCTTTAATGCAAATAATAAAGAATATTTAATTGTAGATAAAGTAAAAAAACTAGCCGTGTTTAAATTATCATATAGCTCTTCTGGATATTTATGTGCTCCAATAGAAGTATCTGATTACTTCTCATTATTCCATTCAAATGGAAAGAAAGAGGATGCTTATTCTCTACTTCCAGTTATGTATAAAAAAAGTTTATTAAAAAGAGCTAAATAATTTGATATTAAAAGCCATATCTAAAAGTCAACTATTAGATATGGCTTTTTTATATCACTTTTTCCTAGGAATAATTTATACTTTTAAATAAATATTTTCTATTCATTAGATAATATTTTATTTTTCATAAATTTACCTACTATTTTTTATCTTATTATCTCACATTCAAAATATTGTTCTTGAAAATTTGTCAATTTTCTTATTTCTTCATCTGTATAGTTTTTTCCATCAGGTACAATAATTAATTTATCATCATTGTCATTAGTTCTATGTATTACTGCTATACATCTCCCCTCAAAATTTTCTAACGGTTCTTCTATTCCCAATATATAGCAATCTAACTCTTCTCCATCTCCACTAATTGTGTTCGGAACATAACCATAGTTTACTGAATATATAAAGCCATGTTTTGGATGTCTACTATTAAGTGGTCTATCAACTTTCACTTTAACAAATTTCCCTATATATTCATAAGATCGTGTATTTAATATAAATCTGTTATTTTTTAATATATTTTCTACTGTTTCTTCAATACTTAAGTTTGATGTGTCTAGTATATTGTTTTTATCAAAATTTTGTTTTCTAGTATCTTCTAACAATATTAAACTTCTATCTTTCATTTGGCAGTCTTCTTTTCGCATTGCATCTCTTTTAATTATAGTTTGCTCATCTACCATCAACACAACAAATTTAATTTCAGCATTTTTAAATATTTTCTTTAACTCTTCTATTTTTTCTTTATTAATAATATAATTGAAAACTACATCATAACCATTACCCAAAAAATTTTTAATTATACCTATACAATTTTCCCAAAAAACATTTAAATGATTACCCGCTTTCCATGGACTTACATATCCACCATGTACTAGATGATAAATATCATCACCTTCTATTAATGCACTTTTCTTGCTATTTAATGCAATTTCTTTTGATATTGTGCTTTTTCCAACTCCTGCTGGCCCTGTTATTATATATAGCTTATTCATTTTTTATTTCCACCTCTATTTTCAACTATTATATCACTTCCTATTAATTATTGAAATACATTTTCTGTTGAAATTTGGCCAGCCACACCAAGTTTCGCACTAAATGTGACCAAACTGTGACAAATTTTAATTAAAAATGAAAAAACTTGATAAAATCTATCAAGCTATTTATATTTTTTTGTTTGCGATAATAAAACTTTAGGCTAAGCACCTTCGGGTTATGAGAAATGGAATGCTTTTTTCGTTTTTTCTATTATGTTTTAAAGAGCGCTATTCTGTATAGTTACAGCATAACACTCTTTTATTATCTACTAATAATTCTATTATTTTTTAGGTTGGTAGGGGTATTTTTAGGGGTAAAACTTCTTATTCCTCATATTCGATATTATTTTTCTGACACCATTCTATTGCCATATTTTTTAGATACTCTTCTCTAAAATTATAGTAATCATTTTCTATTCTAAATTTCCTTAATGTTTCTTTAAATCTCCTATATTTTCCTTTGCCATAAAATGCATCCTCTAATTCTTCTTGTATATTTTCATTTTTTATTTGATCAATATATTCTTCTACCAATTCTGAATCATGAAATACATATGAACTTGGTAAATAATAATATCTTTCTTCTTCGTCTTCTTCTATTTTATCAGTTAATTCTTCATATTCTTGCATTGACATCATATTAAGATCTATAAAAATAAAATCATTTTTCTTTTTATCATATACAATATACTCATAATTCTGTATTTCATCAAACATATCAACTAATTCATCTAATTTAAGTTTCATGTTTTTCACTCCCTTCTTATTCTATAATCTCATATCCTGCAATTTTATATCCTTTTAATCTTCTATTATACATCTTTTCTAGAACTTTCATATTATCTAAATAATCATACACTATTACTTTCTCTTTATCTTCATGCTCTCTATGCAATCTTCCTACGTATTGTATAATTCTTCCTTTCCATGAAACTGGCATAGTTAGAAATAATGTATCTAATCTACTATCATCAAATCCCTCTCCTATTGAACTACTTGTTGCTAATATTATCCTTGGTTTATTGTTTTTATCTGCTTCATCTATGACATCTTGAATTTCTTTAGTTTTCTTTTTTCCCATATTCCCCTTATACGCCACCACTGGTACATTTAAATTTTCTAAATTTTCCTTCAAAACTTTTAAATGTTCTACTCTTTCAGTTAATACTATAGGAACTCTACCTTCTAAAATGCATTTATTTATATCTTCTATTATCATACTATTTCTAAAAATATTATGGCACATATCGTTAAGGATTTCTGAAATTTGTATTTTATCTTTTTCTTCAGTTGGAATGTATTTATAATTAGTCTTTTTTACAATTACTGTATGTTCCATTTCTTTATTCTGTTTTAATTCGCGATGGCTTACCCTAACTCTTATATCGCCACACTGCATATATATTATTTTATGCCATCCATCTTTCCTTGTTGGTGTTGCAGTTAAACCATATACATGTTTACTTCTTACAGCTTTTAATACTTTTTCGAAGCTATATGCAGCAGCATGATGACATTCATCTACAATAACTAATCCATAATCTTTAACTAATTCTTCCAAATTATCTTTTTTAAATAAAGATTGAAAACTTGCAACATCTAATTTTCCATTTGGTTTTTCTTTACCGCTACCAATTTGTCCTATTTCTTTTTTATTTATATTTAAAAAATATGATAACCTTTCTTTCCATTGTTCTAACAGATTATTTCTATTAACTATAACTAATGTATTAGTTTTTAATTCTGAAATAATTTTAGCTCCCACTACTGTTTTTCCAAATCCTGTTGTAGCACATAATACTCCTACATCATGTTTTAGTAATTCTTTCATTGCTTTTTCTTGCTTATTATTTAACTTTCCATCAAACTTGTAGTCTGTTCTAATTCCATTTTCTCTTGTATCTTTTATTATTAAATTGACATTGCTTTTTTTACATATTTCTGAAACTTTATCTATACAACCTCTTGGCAATTTCAAGAATCTTTCATCATCTTCAAAACAGCTTATTATTCTAGGTGTTGTTTTATAAAATATTGGCATTCTTAATTTTTGTAATTCATAAAATTTCGGATTAGTGAAACTGGCTAATCTTTTTAAATAAGTTATTTCATTTGGTAGTAATTTTAATTTTTTAATATATATTTGATTATCAAATATGCACTCCACATTGTTTGTAAATATAGTATCTTTAATATTTTCCTTTTTAGGTATTTCATCATCATCTAAGATTTCTTCTATTTCAGGTTCTTTATAATCATCTTCTTTGTATTTATCAATAAATGCATATATTTCATTGCATTTCATTCTTTTTATATTGTTTAAAATGTTTATTTGATTTTTCTCTACTTCAAAATATTTATCTACAAAAACTGTATTTCCACTTTTACTGCTTTCACCTTGAAATGGTAAAGCTATTAAATTTCCAAATCCGCCTTTTGGCATTGTATCTTGGTTTGGAAATAATCTATCATATGAATCCAAGTCCAAAGATGCTTTTTCCATTGTCTTAGTTAATAGTATATTACCCATTTTTCTAGCAATTCTAGCTGGTATACTTTCCTCAAAAAATATCCAAATATGTGCTCCATTTCCTGAACGAGATTTTTCTACATATATTGGTATATCTAATTCATCACATATATTCCAAAATGCAGCTACATCTTTTTCGAAAGTTTTCTTATCAAAATCTATTGCTAAAAAATTACATAAATCTCCTGGTAATAATGGATATATTCCTATTGTAATCTCACCCTTTAAATGCTTTAAGATTATATCCTCTGTTAATGGTGTTAGTTCTCTAAAAGGACATTCATTACATTTTACTCTTGGCTTATCACATTTATATGTATTAAATTCATTCTTACAAACTGGTGAATATCCTGATTTTCCAGTTTTATTACTTGTCCATCTTTTTGCATATAAATCAGTTCTTCCCTTAAATACTTCCATAAAGATTTTTACTTTTTCTTCATTAGAAATAACTTTTTCTTCTTTTTCAACTTCTTTTTCTTCTATTTTTCCATATAGCTTCTCTTTTAATTCATTATTTTCTTTTTCTAATTTTTGTATTATTTGTATCAATTCTTTTTTATCTAAATCCTCTAACAAAGCTATCTCACTCCTTTTTAATATTTCTATTTTATCATATTTTTGAATTTTAATCAATTATGTAAATTGTGTTGAATTATTTTATTTTCTGTGCTATATTAATTATATTATTTTCATATATTTTTTCTTTAATCTTCCCCACAAAAAAATTTCATAGGAGGTGACTTTATAGTTTTGAATTTATTTGAACCAATTATAAATAGCTTAGATAATGCTATTCATAAAAGTAATTTAAAAGATTCTTTTATAGATGATTTTATTCATGATTTACAAAGATATATGCTAAGGCAAAATTTGGATTATGATTATAGTAAACTACCTAAAAGTACTATATTTGAAGTTGATTATATTGAAGATGGTTTTGCTTCTTGTTTAGACACTTCTCAAAAACATTCAGAAAAATATTGCATTCCTTCAGAACTTCTTGACGAATCTGCCAAAAAAGCTGATTATATTCAATTTGATGGTACTAAATATACTGCTGTTTCTAATCCTTATCAAAAAGATTCTAACTAATTTTAATAAAAAAATAAGAACATATATCAAATATGCTCCTATAACTTACCTTATTTGCTCCATCTAAATTTAACTCTTTTAATTTTTCAATTATTATACTATTACCATCACTTTTAAGCCATATAGTTCCCTGATTCTTTGTTATAAATATATTACTTTCTTCCACTCCTGCTTCTTTTAATCTTTCTATGATACTTTGATCTGGATGGTTATAATTTTCATTATTTCCCGCAGATATAATTGCATAAGTTGGTTTTACTATGTTCAAAAATTCACTTGATGTCGATTCTTTTGCTCCATGATGTGCAACTTTTAGTACGTCTACTTTTTCCAATCCTTTTATTTTACTATCTATACTATCTGTTATGTCTCCTGTAAATAAATATTTTGTACTTCCATAATCAAGTTTAATAACTATTGATGTATCATTAAATCTATTTTTGTCGCTTGAATTAGAATTGTCAACATTTAAACATTTCCATATTGCATTTCCTAACTTATATTCTTTGTCTTCTGACTTTTCTATTTGTTGCTTGTTAATATTATTTTCTTTAATATATTCTTCTAATTGTATATAAAATTGTTTTCCTTCATATGTACTATATGGCATATATAATGTTTCCACTTTTATATTTGTTAAAATTTCTTGCATTCCTCCAATATGATCTTCATCTATATGAGTTCCTATTAAATAGTCTAATTCACCTATACCTTGCTCTTTTAAAAATTTTGAAATATACTTTCCATCTGAATTATTTCCACAATCTATTAACATTTTTGCGTTGTTATTAGTTATTAATATGCTTTCAGCTTGTCCTACATTAAAGAAAAATATGTTTAACTCTGAATTGTCTATTCCAATATTTCCATATTCTTTATTTGTATTTATTTCTATACATACTAAAAATATTAAAATTAATATAATTATTAATACTGCTAAAATAGATTTTAGATTCTTCTTATTCATACTATCCTCCTATACTTCTACAACTTGTAATGTTTCAAAATAATCTAGTACGCTTTTAATTACTTCTTCTATTGGTAATTCCAACCAATTATTTTTAGCTGTATTTAAATTTCTTAAGTAATTTTTATTATGTAATATTCTTTTTAGTCTATTAAATATGTCTTCTAAATTATTTTCCTTCATTGTCTCATCACTAAAGATAAAGGTGTCAAAGCATTTAAGTAACTTATCTTTGCTTAAGCTTTCATTATTTATTAAGTAATAAAAATCAAATATATCTTTATATCTTGTTGAAACAAATCCAAATTTTAATAATGACTTTAATTTTTCTGTAAAAATTTGTTCCTTTGAATTTATTAACAATGTAACACTTTCATTGATATTATTTAAGTCAAAACAATATTCATCTTGCTCTATATCAAAGTTTTTATGTACTCCTATGTCTAATTTAGTTTCAATTTTATTATGTTTTTTATCCTTAACTTCAATATATACTCGTTTCCCATTATAATCTTGATGACTTAGCACTTCTATTTTGCCTATTATATTTATGCTTATATCTGTTTGTGGATAATTTAATTTTTCTATAAAATTTTTTATTGATTTATCATCTAATGAATATTTAATAAAATCTAAGTCTAAATCTCGTGTAGCTCGACGACTATCTTTAGAAATATTATGCATAACCACTCCACCTTTTATGGTTATATTTCTATTTAACGCACTTTTAGATATTTTAGCTAAAAGTATATCTTGGCATACTTTGGTAGATAGCATCTAAAAAATCATATCCTTCATTTATGTAGTTTTGTCTCATTTCTTGTAAATCCATTAGAACACCTCCCTCTGTAATGTTTCATATATATGCTCTTCATGTGGAAATCTTTCTATATATTCTTCAATTTTACTTATATTTAAGTCATTTATTATTTTTCTATAGTTGGAAATAATTTCTTTATAATAATCAAAAGCAATTTGATTTTTATTTCTGATTAGTTCTATTAGCATTCTTTCTTTATCATAAATATTAATAGTAGCTCCTTCAACAGTCATTTGCATCTTACCAATTTCAAATAATTTTTTTATAATTAAAACTTGATTTATTTTTTCATCTTTAATACGTGATGAATTTCTTTCAATAGCTAAATTTATTTTTCTTGGAATGACGTCCGTTAAATTATGGAAATAGAATGCACTATCCATTGTAAAAATTGCATTGGGGTATTTTTTTGAAATTAACTCTAAATAATTAACATTTTTTGTATCAGAATATAAATTTTTTTCTATTTTATATATTTCTCCCTTTTTAATTGCTTTTTTAATTTTGTAATTGTTTTTATACTTTTCTTTAATTTCTTTATAATTATATATCATTTTAACCACCATTTTAATTTTAAACTAATTATCCGCACTTGCCAAGAAGGTGCGGATAATTAGTTTGATTTTTTCTACAATAGGAAAGTAATAAGAAATAATAATATGTCAATGTTGACATGAATTGAAGAAAAGAGCATGATAAAAAGACCAAAATAAAAGGAAAATTTTGGTAAAAACAAAAATATATACTTAATTAATTATCCTTGTAAATGTGATGAAAACCTCTCTTTGACACATAATCAATTGGAACGCATTTATCAAAATTGCATTTAGCACAGATAGTATAAGGTGGAGTAGAAATAGGTAAGCCATTCCATTCATCTTCTTGTTCAAATTCTAAAACAGCTTCAATTGGAGCATCAAATTTGTATTTACATTTTGGACAGATGTAAGCAACTGTTTTACCACTTAACTTAAATGGAAAAGAATTAAAGTCAAACATAATAAAAACCTCATTTCTAGTTAATGTAGAGGACAAAATCCATTTTGGTATTACA
>CALXJE010000015.1 GCA_944388545.1 uncultured Clostridia bacterium | reverse complement strand
CCTCTTTACTCCAATATTTGTTTTTTCCACCTTTGGGCCTTCCCATAAAATACACCTCCTTAATATAATTTTAACATAAAAAAATGAAAGTAGATTTTTGTGTCTACTTTCATTTTACCACTTCATTACATCACGAGTTTTTCTAAATCTCCGCATCTGCGGTATGTTTATCTTTTTTCATATATTTGCATACATCTTATCTAGTCTTGTGAATATCAGGACCAGTTCTACACTACATAAAGTGCTAAGCGGAAGCCGGTAGAACTGACGCAACCAGACGGACTACCGAAGCCACGACAAGATGCCGGAATGTCAGACCCAGAGGTCCTGTAGTTACCACCGCGACAACCACGGGCAAGAGAACTATAGGCCTCCATTGTCCATTCATGTACATTCCCTGCTAAGTCATATATATTCTTTGCTTTCCAATTTTCATGTGCTCCTGTTTTGGCTGGACTATTTGGACTTACTGATGTTCTATCTGTATTATTACTATAATTTCCCCATGCTGTACTATCATTTACATTATGCTCTTCATCTGCTATAAACCTAAGTGCTGCGTCCCACTGCACTCCATATATTAATGTTGATTTTACTGAAGTGCTTGACTTATATAAACTCCTTGATAGTTCTACTGCTCCTTTTCCTTGATTTTTACTACTATATGTTATATCTCCTTCTGCTGATGTCATGCTTGGTCCCCATCCTACATAGTTATATACATATGCATCTTTTCTTACTACCATGTTTGTTGTTCCATTTGCTGTAGTAGATATATCTTCTCTTTCTGTTTCACTTCCTGCTTCATATCTTCCTATATAAAAGCCTCCATATTTTTCTACACTTTCTTTCATAGCTTTATATTCTGCATATTCTCCTGTTAAATCATTTGCTTCTGATATTCCTATATCAGTACTATAGGAATATGGCTCTGTTGCCTCACCAGTCGATATGTATGTTTGTTTATTTCCATAAAAATACCCATCTTCTCTTACAAATTCTGATATATCTACTGGCACCCATACAAATTGGTTTCTTGTTGTCTTTGCATCTGCATCTTCTGATACTTTTTCAGTTCCTTCATATATTACTAAGCCATCTGCTACTGTGTTTTCTCCTTCTATATCTGATACTGTAAATCCTTCTGGAATTATTACTTCTTTATCTCCTTCTACATGTTTGGTATTTACAACTATATTTCCATCATCTGTTACTACTACTAATTCTAAATCTTCATCACTAAATCCTTGATCTTTTAACTTATCTTTTACATACTTATCTGCACTTTTTGTCTCCCCGTCCATCTGCCTTGCTAATGTCCATTCTCCGTATGCTACATTTGCTGCTTCTTTTAGTGTTGACGTGTCACTTTTATCTCGTGCTTCCTCTGCTCTTCCGATTATTCCACTATTATTTAATGCTAATATTATTGCTCCTGCTAAGATTATCATTATTATTATTGTTATTACCAGTACTATTAATGATATACCCTTTTTGTTTTTTATCATATATTTTCTCCTTATATTTTATACTTATTTTCATTATATCCTCTTCTTTTTTGTTTATTTTTTTCTTTTTTATTTTCTCTTATTTTATTTTGTTATACATTATATCAAACATATATTTTGCACCTTTTCCTATGATATATATACATTTAAACATATATATCTTTATTTTCCTTAGAATATATCATTTTTTCAAGGTGCTTTTGTATATGTTTAATATACATCTATATTATTTCACATACATTAAAATTTTGCAAGTGTTTATTTATTTTTTTAGATTTTTTTTGGTTCTTATTCTTTTAATCTAAAACCTTCTACTATATTATAAAGAGAAAGGTTTAGTTATTATTTAATTAGTATTTGTTATTAGCTATTTATCTAACCATTTTAATT
The DNA here is from genome assembly GCA_944388545.1 of uncultured Clostridia bacterium. GTDB lineage: Bacteria > Bacillota > Clostridia > TANB77 > CAG-465 > CALXJE01. The sequence goes on along the minus strand of CALXJE010000015.1, from coordinate 34,454 downwards.
TTCCTATCTTAAATATCTAACAATTGAACAATCTTGAATTATATCTATTATAGAATATAGCACTATACATATTGCTGCAACCTTCATCATTATTACTGCTCCTCCAAATGGATTAAATAGTAAAAATATTCCTATTATAAAGGATAATATACTCATAATAAGTGGATACTTCCAATTTGCAATTCCCATATTTTTTATGCCAAACGCCATTCTAAGTTTTATAAAACTATCAAAACAAATCCATATACCTAAAACTATAGGTATTATTGAACTTACCACTTTATAATTATACACTGCTATTAAACCAAGTATTACTGTTGTAAGTACATATAATAAATTCAATTTAAATGAGGCATTATCTCTATTTCCAATGTATTGAAATATTCCTATAATTCCTAGTCCTATTATCATAAAACCAATTACTTTTGCTATTATTTCTAACGTAACTTCAGGATTTATAAATATAATTACTCCTAAAATCAAGAAAACAATAGATGAAAGTATTGACGGTAACATCATTTTCTTAAACAAACTTTCCATAATATAACCCTCCTACTAATATATACTTTATATAACAATTTATATAAAAATTCAACAAATTTCACAAATAAATCATACATAATTATAACTATATCTTTGGATAAATTATATATGTTTATTCATATTTTAAATAATTTGTGATAAATAGTATTCATTTACAAAATCAGAAAATTCATTTAATGTTTTTCCTTTTATATCAAAGTTAAATACTTTTTTTATATCACTAGAAATAACGTATAACATTGCATACAAAGTACCTTCTAAAATTTCTTTATATTTTCTTATTTCCATTTTATTGTTATTGATAATTTTATTATAACATTCTTGACAAACAGCTGAATTTGTTGTTCTATCATAATAGTATTTAACTACTTTATTAGTATCATCACTAAACATCTTTTCATTACAAACTGAACATTTATATAACCTAGGAGTATATCCTAATAGACATAGTAATTTAAGTAAAAAAGTATTTCTAACTAAATCAAAAGGCTTGTCTTTATTTTCTATAATATATAATGTGTTAAGAAACAAGGATAATATTCCTGTCTCTTCATCTTCTTCATATGCAAGCTTGTTAAGTAATTTTGAAACATCAAAAGCTCTTTCTAACTTATCATAATCAATTCTTAAGTTATAAAAAGATTCTATCATTTCTGCAGAATTAATATGATAAAAATTAGTACCTTTATATAATAAAAATTCGCTATATACTAAAAATTGTGATGTAGACAAAAGAGGACTATTATTTTTTTTTGCACCTTTTGCTATACACGATATTTTACCTAGCTTGTCCGTCATAATAGTTACTATTTTATCATTTTCTTTATACTGTACCTCTTTAATCACTATCCCTTTTACTTTGAATAACTTCACTAGTATCTCCTTTTATTACTCCTATCTCTTTTTTATATTTATTATTTATTTCCTTTATTTTTGCATATTTTAAATAACTTTCTATTTTTCCTGTATTTTCAAACTCTTGCCACATCATGTTTTCATCCATCTATACCACCTAGTACTATTTTATGTAGTTTAAGGTTTTCTATACAGAATATCTTGTCTTATTATAACTAAAATTATCGAATCTTGTCCTTTATGTTCCCTAAAAAATTATCAATATTTTCCCAGTCTTTTCTAACTTTTACCCATATTTTTAAATTAACTCTTGTATCTGTCATTTCCGCAATCTCTCTTCTTGAAGCCGTAGATATTTTTTTTAACATTTCACCATTTTTACCTATTATTATTGGCTTATGTGAATCCTTTTTGCATATTATTTCTGCATCTATATCATAAACTTCATTTCCATTTTCTGTGGTTCTTAATTTCATTTTTTCTATTTTAACATTTATTCCATGTGGTATTTCTTCATTTAAATATGACAAAGCTTTTTCTCTTATTATTTCTTCTGCAATATCTCTTTCAGAAATATCTGTAACTTCGTCCTCTGAAAATATTATTTCTCCTTCTGGCAATACTTCTTCTATACATTTTACAAGTATATCTAACCCATCGTTTTTATATACGGATATAGGGATAATATCTTTAAAACTACCACCTATATTATCTATATATTTATTATATTCTTCTATAATTCTTAATATATTTTCTTTTTTTATACTATCTATTTTATTTATAGCAAGAATTATTTTCTTTTTAGCTTTTACTATATCATTCATTATTCTTTTATTAGCTTCGTCTAATACTGGTTTTGTAGCATCTACTAAATATACTATAACATCAGTATCAAGTATTGCTACATTAACACCTTTCATCATATATTCTCCAAGCTTATGTTTAGGGTTATGAACTCCTGGTGTATCTACAAATATTATTTGAGAAGTATCACTTGTTCTTATTCCTTTTATATTAAATCTAGTTGTTTGTGGTTTAGGTGTTGTTATTGCAACTTTAAATCCCACCATTTTATTTACTAAACTAGATTTTCCTGCATTTGGTTTTCCAACTATTCCAACAAATCCTGTTTTATACATTAAACTTCCTCCAATATTATATATTATTATACACTAAATCTTTAATTTTTTAAATAGGTATAAAAAAGAACCCTAAATAATAATTTAGAGTCCTTTTAAAATGTTATTCTTATCCATATAATTTCTGGTCAATAAGTTGTATTACTTGATTAAAATTTAAATTTTTGGTTTCACCTTCTTTCAATAATTCATCATCCATTTCAGACATGCAATCTCCCATTATAATAAAAGAGCAAAGAGTTTCTTCAAGAGAAGTATTCCATTTTATAGTTAAATTTTCTAATTCGTCATATGGAATAGCATCTATTACCTTCTTTTTATATTTCAAATTTATATCTGGCCTAATCAAGAAAATTCCAATCAGTTCATCATCATACTCCTCTCTTAAAATCATTCCAATAATACCTTCCGTTATTTTTGGATTAAACTTTTCTTTAATCTTTAAATCCTCTCTTGTAATAATAAACTTAAGAAATGAACAGTCTAGCGCTTCTCCTGTATACATTAATGGTGTTTTCTTTTCATCATCTTGATAGCCGAACAAAATATTTGTAAGCAAAGAATCTATAATTTCTTCGTTTACTTGATTAGAAAAAGTAAGTAAAATCCTTGAACTTACGATTCCTACTAAAGATGTTATGCCAAATTTGTTTTTCCTTAATTTAATCACTTCTTTTTGATAAACTTCGTCAGATAATATACTTTTTATTTCTTGCCACCACTTTTTATTTGCAGTATTTGCTGAAAACAGTTCAAATTTTAGCAATTCACTTTCTCTAAGGTAAATATCTTGGAGTGTCCACTTTTGTTTTTTTCTAATATCCATATTATTACCACCTTTCAAATTTGATAAGCGTTTAAAAATATATTACATATATATTATACACTATATGTCAACTAAGCGTCAAAAATTCCTTGATTTATCAAGGAATTTTCATTTTCTATTGGTTTTTTATATCTATTTTATTAAATACAACAAATGTTATAAATAGTATTATTACTGTCAATATGACATATATTAATGAACCATTTAAAACAGATATATTCATATTATACATTATATTCATACTGCTTATCATATCTGCATACGAACCGCCCTCAAGTAAAGGTGATAATGATATATACGGAATTGGTGTATATGAAAGCCATACTTTTGGATTCATATAAAATAACATTTGAACAATTTGTCCTCCAAGCATTCCTGCAAGTGGCAATGCTATTGCTGCTGCAGATGAGCGAAGCACTGTTGATACTGCAAAAGCAAATATTACAAAGAATAATACAGGTATAAGTGAAATGCTGTATATTTTTAACATTTGAATAAAGAATGAAACTTCTGCAATCTTACCATTTATTACATTCAAGTCATTTGTCATAAAATCGCTAAATCCATAGCAAATACCTGTTGTTATAAAGCTTACTATAAATAATATTATAGTTAATATTACCATAAATATTAATGTTGTAATAAGTTTTGCAAGAAGTATTTTCCATCTTTTAACTGGTCTTATAAGTAGCATTCTAATACTACCTGTAGAAAATTCCTTAGCCACTATAGTGCCAGCAATTATTATGCTTACAACTCCTATTACCTGATATACTAAACTTGAATTTTTTAATATAGTTTTACTGCCATTATTTATATTAATGTTGTTTTCAACTGCATAAACGTTTTTTATAAAAGAATTTTGAACTTTTTGTTTTTCTTCATCTTTTATCTTTAAATAATCTTCATAATCCACGTTTAGCTTTTTATTTCTATATTCTGCATATTCATCACTTTTGTAATATTCTTCTTCAGTATATGTATTATCATTTTTAAATGAATAACTATAATAATCTATTATATTCATTATTACTGAATGCTTCCAATTCTCTTCATTTATTTTTTTATCTACCATATACTGTTTCCAATATATAATGTAATTCAATCGTTCATTAGATAGTTCTAAATCCTTATTAGAATTTTCAAGTGCTTCTCTTTGCTGTTTATTATTTATTTTTATTATTTCTTGTTTGTTTTCTTGTATTAATTTACTGTTTGATGCTATTTCACTTTTATGACCATTTATTTCTCTTAATAAATAATCTTTATATGTTTTATTTCCAATCAACATTTCATGTAGTTCATTCGCCTTTGTTTTAAGTTCTTTTTCATATGTTTCTAGCTCTTTTTCTGTTTTTGTTTCATAGTTTATTGCTACTTCTTCCTCTATTACATATGAATCGTACATTAACTCATTAGCCTTCCTTATATCTGATAGATTATATCCTTCTTTTAAAAGAGATAAGAATAACAAATTTGATTTTACAGTTTGATATTCTGAATTCAATTCATTTTTCCACTCATTATGTATAATGTCCATATCTTTAATCTCATTTAAAAGACTTTTTTTATATTCTATCATTTTAACTAAAAGCATTGACTTATTATCTGTTTTATCCTTGTAATCACTTAATATATTATCTAGACTTTCTATCTCCCATTTTGCCATATCTGAATAATAATCATAATCTTCTACACTGCTGAATATCTTATTTGAAGCAAAACTAAATGCTACAAGTAACGCAGCAAGTATAACTATTACCCACGTAGATTTTCTAGCAAATATTTTAATAAATTCTGCTTTTACTAATTTTAATGTCTTCATATGTTATTCCCCCTTTCCAAGACTGGTAGTAGTTTCCATAAACAAATCTTCTAACGTCTTAGATTTTTGAGTAATAGTATAAATATCTATATTATTATTTATTAATTCTCTATTTAAAATTGCAATTTCACTTTTTGTTGTTTGTACATGCACTTCATTATTTTCCATAAATACATTTTTGTTTTTTTCTTTTAATATTTTAAACACTTTTTCATTATCATTTGTATCATAAGAATATTCAAATGTTTGTCCGCTATCTGTAGTTTTTCCTTCCTTTCTAACCTCTTTTAAATCTCTTATATCTATCATTTTACCTTTGTCAATTATGCAGACTTTATCACACATAAGTTCCATTTCAGATAATAAATGACTAGATACTAATATTGCTGTGCCTTGATTTGCAAGTTTCCTTAGCATATCTCTTAATTCTTTTATTCCTGCAGGATCAAGCCCATTAGTTGGTTCGTCTAATATAAGTAGTTTTGGTTTATGAATAATTGCCTGTGCAAGCCCTATTCTTTGTCTCATGCCAAGTGAATATTTTTTTATTGGGTCAGTTATTCTATCTTTTAATCCTACAAGTTTAACAACTTCTTCTATTCTTTGTTTATCCACATCATTATATAACTCAGAGAATATTTGTATATTTGTTATTCCTTTAAGTTCTGAATACATTTCTGGATTCTCAATAATTCCTCCGAAATTTTGAGCTGCCTCCTCATAATCTTTTTCAATATCAAATCCACATACAGTTATTTTTCCTGATGTTATCTTTAAAAGGCCCATTGCCATTTTTATAAGAGTGGTTTTACCTGCTCCATTAGGTCCTAAAAATCCTAATATTTCTCCTTCGTTAACGCTAAATGTTAAGTTGTCTACTACTGTTTTTTTACCAAATTTTTTAGTAACATTTTTTATATCTAGTACTTTAGCTATTTTAATCATCCCCTTCACATATTATATGTATATTACATGTACATTTTATATAACTATATTAATTAAAAAAAGTAAACAATATCTTTTAAATTTATATAAAAAAATACTAAATAAATATATGTTTTTATTCCATACATTATTTAGTATTTAATTATTTAAAATGCTATCTTATCATTTAAGAAGTTTTCAAGTTCATCTATCTTTACTCTAACTTGCTCCATAGTATCTCTATCTCTTACTGTTACTGCATTATCTTCTAGAGTATCGAAATCTATTGTAACACAATATGGTGTACCTATTTCATCTTGTCTTCTATATCTTTTTCCTATGCTTCCTGCCTCATCATAATCACATCTATATTTTTTTACCAAATTACTATATACTTCTTCTGCTTTTTCAGATAATTTTTTAGATAATGGTAATACTGCTACTTTTATTGGTGCTAAAAAAGGATGTAGTTTTAATACTATTCTAGTATCTCCTTCTGATACTTCCTCTTCTTTATATGCGCTTGATAAAAATGCTAGAACAAGTCTTTCAACACCGACAGAAGGCTCTATACAGTATGGAATATATTTTTTAGACGAATCCATTGGATCTGTATATGTAAAATCTTCACCTGAATATTTCATATGTTGACTTAAATCATAATCTGTTCTATCAGCTATTCCCCATAATTCTCCAAATCCAAATGGAAATTTAAATTCTATATCAGTAGTACATTTACTATAAAAAGATAATTCTTCTTTTGAATGGTCTCTTAACCTCAATTTAGATTCGTCCATTCCTAAATCAATTAACCAATTCTTACAGTAATCTTTCCAATGATTAAACCAATCTATGTCTGTTCCTGGTTCACAGAAAAATTCAAGTTCCATTTGTTCAAATTCACGAACTCGGAATATAAAATTACCAGGAGTTATTTCATTTCTAAATGATTTACCTATTTGCGCTATTCCCATAGGCATTTTACTTCTAGTTGTCCTTAATACATTTTTGTAATTTACAAATATACCTTGAGCTGTTTCAGGTCTTAAATATATTTCAGATTTAGAATCTTCTGTTACTCCTTGAAATGTTTTAAACATTAGATTGAATTTTCTAATATCTGTAAAGTCTTGTTTTCCACATTCTGGACAAACTATATTATTATCTTTTATAAAGTTAACCATTTGCTCATCTGACCAGCCGTCAACAACTTCTGGAGTATTTCTTTCTTGTAACCAATCTTCAATTAATTTATCTGCTCTATGTCTTGTTTTACAAGCTTTACAATCCATTAAAGGATCTGAAAATCCACCCACATGCCCTGATGCTACCCATGTTTTAGGATTCATTAGTATAGCTGCATCTAATCCTACATTATATCTAGACTCATCTACAAATTTCTTCCACCATGCCCTTTTTATATTATTCTTAAATTCTACTCCTAAAGGACCATAATCCCAAGTATTTGAAAGCCCGCCATATATTTCAGAACCGGGAAATATATATCCTCTATTTTTACATAATGATACTATATCTTGCATTGTTACTTCTTTCATATTATTCTCTCTCCTTTATTTCTCTAATATTTTAATACAAATCGTCTACAATTACAAGTATTAATTATTATATAATACTTAAATATTTTATAATCATTACTTTTTAATAAAACAAATTAATATCTGTTTTAATATTTTCAGTTTTTTATTATATAATACTTATTTTTGCAATAAATCAATCTATATGTTATAATAATAATAGTTTTATTATTATCTTATTAAAATTAATATTATATAAGGAGGATTTTTATATGTTAGACTGTAAAAAATGCGAAAGAGGTATCTTTCATGGAAATGCTGAATCTCTCCGGAAAATTAAAGGTAGATATATATTAAAAATATATATTCCTGACCTTGATGGTTATGTAAATTTAGATGTACATGACTCATTATATGAAACTGCTAGTATTTCAAATCTTACATCTTATATGATAAAAAATATTTTTTATCAAATACCATCTCATTTAATTATTTCAAATATCCAAGGCTTCTGGAAACTTGAAAATGAGCTTCAAATCTTGTCTGATGCTATCATACGAGCATTATAAAATATGGGCTGATATCTTCAGTCCATATTTTTTATATATATTTTTCAATTTCATTTACTTTTATTTCTTCTTGAGATCCTACTTTCATATTTTTCAACGTTATAGTATTATTTTTTATTTCATCTTCTCCTATAAAAGCCACATATGGTATCTTTAATTTATTTGCATAGTTTAACATACTTTTTACTGTTTTTCTATTATAACAAACTTCCGTATTTATATTTTTACTTCTTATTTCACTAGCAATCTTAAACGCATAGTTCATATTTTCTGTCATAGGAACTACTAATACTTTAGCTGTCGTACTTTCCTCAGGAATTATAACTTTTTCGGAAATTAAATAAGAATATAGCCTAGATAATCCTATTGATATTCCTACTCCAGGAAGTTTTTTGTTTGTATAATATTCTGCTAAATTATCATATCTTCCACCTGAACACACACTTCCTAAAGAAGGATAATCGGTAAGCATTGTTTCATAAACTGTACCAGTATAATAATCTAATCCTCTAGCTATCTTTAAATCTATTGTAAAATTATCTTCAGGCACTCCAAATGATATAATATTGTTTACTACTTGCTCAATTTCATTTATTCCATCCATAAATTCACTGTTTGATATTTCTATATCTCTCAACTTTTTTATTATATCTTTTGCATTTCCATCTATTTTAATGAATGACATTATCTTTTCTACATTTGAGTTAGATATATTCATTTCACCTAAGTATTCTACAACTGCTTGCTCACCTATTTTATCTAATTTATCTATAATTCTAAGTATGTCTGGCGTATTTTCACTAAGTCCTAACTCCGTAAAAAAGCCGTTTAATATTTTTCTATTATTTAATTTTATAACGAACCTATCAAATCCTAAATCTTTAAATGTAGTGTATATTATTGCTGGTATCTCTGCATCATTTAAAATACTAAGCTCTGCATCTCCAACTATATCTATATCACATTGATAAAATTCTCTATATCTTCCTTTTTGAGGTCTTTCTCCTCTATATACTTTGCTCATCTGATATCTTCTAAAAGGGAATGTAAGTTCTCCATAATGCATGGCAACATACTTTGCAAGAGGTACTGTAAGATCAAATCTCATTGACATGTCAGTATCTCCTTTTGTAAATCTATATATTTGTTTTTCAGTTTCTCCTCCCGCCTTTGCAAGAAGTACCTCAGATGCTTCAAGAATCGGTGTATCAAGTGGAATAAAGCCAAATTTTTCATACGATTTTCTTATACTATCATACATTTTATTAAATAAAATTTGCTCGTTTGGTAAAAGCTCCATAAAACCTGGTAATGTTCTTGCTTTTATTTTTTTTATGTCATTCATATTGATCTCTCCTTAAATCTATACATATATTTTACAATATATATATTAAAAAATCCACTTAAATTATAATATTTAATAAAAAAATATGCACTTGATTAACTTATCAAATGCATATTTTTTATTCAAGCTTTCACTACGTCAATTATTTTAACTGCACAATCTCTAAATGTTACTATATCTCCTTTTTTCTTTCCAAGTATAACTTGAGCTATTGGAGTATTACATGAAATAACTTCTTCGTTTATTTCATTTTCACATATTGGCATTATAGTAAACTTTGCTATATCTCCATCATAGTCTAAAGTTACTACTGTTCCAATTGAAACAGTTAATCCATCAAATTCGATTTCAGTCTTATCAATTATTTTTGCACTAGCTATTTTATTCCGTAGTCTTTCTCTTTCTCTAGGTATATCAACATGTAGTTTTCGTCTTAAAGACTCGTATCTAGTGTTATTAAAAAAGTCAGCATCTGAATCCATAATTGATTTTACCAAAGTTGCAATTTTGTCTGCTTCCTTTTCTAATTCTTTTTCACTCTCAACTAGTTTTTTATACTCTTCTGGTGTTAATAAGATTGTCATTTTCCCATCCTCCTATAATTATATATCTTTTAGTAATACCAATGAGAAATACAATCCTCCTTTCTAGTTTTTATATATTATTTAATTCTATTTACAAATTTGTATTAGATTAACAATTTAATGAAAACTAATTATACTATTATTAATGTAAAAAGTCAAATATTAACAGTTATTTATGTTAATTATAATTAATTTAGAATTGTTTAATATACATACATGTCCTATCTTTTGATTATTTCTTAATATATTTTATTATTTCACATACTTTAGCTAATGTTAAGTATAGTTTTTTATATAATCAATTATTTCTAATCGGCAAAACAATATAAAATTTAGTACCTTTTCCTGTTTTAGTTTCAAAGTACATATCTCCCCCAAATGCTCCTTTTATAACTGAATATGCTAAATAAAGACCAAATCCAGTACCGGATACTCCTTTAGTAGTTAGAATATTCTTAAATATGTGTTTCCTTATACTTTCAGGAATACCTCCAGCATAATCTTTTACTGTTATAATCGCTTCATTTTTTTCTGATTTATATACTTCAATATCTATTTCACCTGGTTTCTTTTCATAAGCTTGTATAGCATTCATCACTAAATTAGTTATTACTTGTCCAAGTTTTATAGCATTTCCTAAAACTTTAATTTCATTCTTTATATTTAAATTTATATTTACTTTGTTCTTAACCGTTTCATTGTGAACGATCATCAATGTATCATTTATAACCGAAGATATATTAATCTCTGTTTTTTCATCACTACCTATATTCCTTATTTGATTTCTTAAACTATTAACAAGATTGATAATTTTATCTGCACAGCTATCCATACGTGTAAGTAGCATTTTTTCATTATCCGATTGAACGGTATCTTTAAGCATCATTATTCCATTTTTTATTGCAGCAATAGGTGTATTAATATCATGTGCTACACCACCTGCAAGTTCTCCAAGTATAACTAAATTTTCATTCTTGGTCATAATTTCCATATCTCTTTTAGCTTGAGTTACATCTCTTATTAAAAGAAGTGTAGCTACATATTCATTTCCAGACTTAGCTTTTATTGGCTGAATATCTATTTCAAAATATCTATTGTATTCACCTTTTTCAATATGATATTCTTTTGTTATTGTATCTTCTTTTTCTATTGCTTCTTTTACAAAAGATTTTAAATCAGATAATTTAACAGTCTTTCTTCCTTCTAACTTTTCATACAAATTATCATTTTGTTTTAATTCCATTAAAGGAGAAAACTTTTCTATACATGTTTTATTTATATCTGCAATTGTTCCATCTTTACTAATTACTATAAAAGAATCTGTCATAGTATCCATAATAGTCTTCATTGCAACAGGTATTACATTTAAAGCTTTTAATTTTATAATAGCTATATAATATAAAAGAACTGTTATTGAAAATAATACTGCCTGTAAATAAATTGTTGTATTTGCAAGTCCCATTATACCTATAAAATTACCTAAAAGAGGTATTAATATTCCTAGAATTACTAATAAACTCTGAATTGTAAACATACCTGACTTATTTATAGAACATCTTACTATTTTTACAACCGAATATAAATATAATGTATATGCCCATATTGAAAATGCTGTAAGCGCTGGTCCAAATACAGTTTCACTAAAGTATATAGAATATTCTTTATAGAACAAATGATGTAAGTCATTAGTCCATAGAATAACCAATAATATAGTTGCAAAATAGTACATCCATCTATATTTCTTAAAATTAGTATCATTATTTTCAAATAGTTTTGATATATTAAAAAACGAAATAGGAATATACATTGCACCTAAATATACCACATAATCAAAATATATAGCATATTTTTCATCCAATCCTAAATTTAAGGCTACTATTTGTGCAGAAAGTCCAAACAAATATATTAAAAATAATTTACACAGTGTCATAAAACTCTTATATAACTTATTATCTTTATCTTCTTTTGATCTCCTTTTTAAACTATTTATAAGTATATAAAACATAATAAATGATATTATAAATATAATTAGTTCGAGTTTATTTATCATTATTCATTCTCCTTTAAAAATTTTATATCATATAAGTTTTTTAAATATTTTCTAATATATTCTTCGTCAAGTATAGGCCATTTAAATCCATTAATGTTAAGTATGTATTTGGTAAAATCTTCGTTTATTTTTGTATTTGGTTTATAATCAAGTTCTTTTTTGGAATTTAAATCTTGTACTATCCCTTGAATTCTAGAATAATCACTATCCATTAAATTCTTCATAAGACTAGTCATTTGATCTTTAGATATAATATCTAGGTTTATATTCATAACTTTAAATATATTATTTAGTTCTTCCATTTTAATATGATTATCATTAAACAAATGAAATGTATTATATCTATCGTCTGTATAAATAAGTATAACAACCGCTTCTGCTGCATAATCTATAGGTGTAAATTCTACATCAAAATCAAGTAAATTATCTGGTAATACTTTTAACTCTATTATAGTTTTTAACCTTTGAGCAAATGCATTTTCTTCAGCATTTGGTTGAAATTTTCCATCGTAAAATCTTCCTGTTAAATTTCCCATTCTCATTACTTTTGCATTTAATCCCTTATTTAGTATATAATCATATACAGTTTTTTCTGCCATGAATTTTGTATATGCATATACATTATCTAAATTTTGTCCTATAAATAATTTATTTTCATTAAATATTGTACCCGGTTTTATATTTTTTTGTTCTATTTGACCGTTTTCCAATATATTTCCTGAAACACTTAATGTAGATATTTGTATGAATTTTTTATTATTTTTTAAAGCAAAATCAGCTAATCTCTTTACTGAATTTGTATTAATTTCATAAAACAAATTTAAATCCCCAAAGTGTTTAACATACGCTGCTGAGTTTATTATTATATCTACGTTATCTATTATTTCCTTTTCGTCTTCATAGCTTTCAAAAATTTGGTCATTTATTGAGTCACCCTCTACTACAATAATATTATTTTTAATTTTCTCTACATAATCTTTTCCAAAAAAGTATTCTAATCTTTCGTTTAATCTAATATAAGGAGCTTTATTCTCCTTCCTTCTTACAAGACAATATACTTTTGCTTTAGGGTATCTTTCTAAATATTTATATAATATATGAGCTCCTAAAAAACCTGTAACTCCTGTAAGTAATATGTTTTCTATTTTTCCTTTATTTATATTTTTCTTTATATCGTTACTTATTATATTTTGAGATAATAATTCATCTATTTTAATATAATTCTCATTATTTAAATGCTCTGATATAGATGATGACTTTAAGTTTTTATCCAGCATGTCACCAAGTTCTTTAATTGATGGATATTTATATATATCTTGAAATGTTATAGATATATCGTTCTTTGACAAACTAGATATTACCTTTATTACCGATATGGAATCTCCTCCTAAATCGAAAAAACTATCTAATGGCTTTATATTGTATACATTTGTAACTTCTTTAAAAGCATCATAAATTATTTTATATACACCTGTATATTTACTAATATCATATTCCTCTTTTAAAGCAATATTTTCTTTTATCTCTGGTAAATTTTTTCTATCTATTTTACCATTTTGATTAATTGGTATACTATCAAGTTGTAACATTTTAGAAGGTACCATATAAATTGGAATTTTTGTTTTCAAATAACTAATAAATTTATTATTATCCTCTTTAACCTCACTTGTATAATATGCATATATTTTTTTGTCATTACCATTTACCTTTACTATAGCTACCGCATCTTTTACATTTCCGTATGATTGCATAGCAACTTTAATTTCATCTAGTTCTATTCTAAATCCTCTTATTTTGATTTGATTATCTCTTCTACCTATAAAATCTATTTTACCGTCATCTATCATTTGGACAATGTCACCAGTTTTATATAGTCTATCAATTTCAAATTTATTATCGATATTATTGGTTATAAACTTTTCTAATGTTAAATTTGGATTATTTATGTACTCTAATCCTACACTCTCTCCTCCTATTAAATATTCTCCTGGTACATATAAAGGTAATAATCTGTTTTTACTGTCTACCACATATCCTGTAGTATTTGATATTGGTCTTCCAAGTGGTATTCTTTTTTTCATTTTATCGTATATATTATATGTATTTGTAAAAGCTACACATTCTGTTGGTCCATAACAATTAGTTATAAGAAGATTAGGACATGCATCTTTTAACATATTTACATGTTTTATAGAAATAACGTCTCCTCCTGTAAATATTCTTCTTAACTTTATAAACATTTTAGCATCTGCTTCAATCATTTGATTAAACAATGCAGATGTAATCCATAATACAGATATTTCATTAGTTAACATATATTCTTTTAAATAAACAGGATTTACTAAATTCATTTTCTTTATTAAATGAAGTGTTGCACCATTTAATAAAGCTCCCCATATTTCAAACAACGATACATCAAATGATGTAGATGCAGCTTGTAGTATTTTGTCTTCTTCTACAAATGTTATATAATCTGCATCCCTTACAAGTTTTACTATATTCCTGTCTACTATTACTGCCCCTTTTGGCTCTCCTGTTGTTCCAGAAGTGTATAATACACAGTTTGGGCTATCTGGAGTATTTGTATTTACTATCTCTTCTATTTTTTCAGTATTGATTTCTTTAACATTAATTTGCTTAATTGATATATTTTCTTTATTATCTACTAATACTAAGTTGCATCCGGCATTTTTAAATATATACTCTTTTCTTTCATCATTATAATTCTTTTCGACTGGTACATAACATGCACCTATTTTAAGCAATGATATAATAGATACAATAAGCTCAAAAGATTTATCAATAAGAATTCCTACCATATCTCCTTTGCTTATATTATTTTCTTTTAAATATGTTGCAAATTTACATGCTCTATCATTAAGTTCTCTATAAGTTAATTTTTCTCCTTCAAATACAACAGCAATATTATCTGGCGTTTTTAAAACTTGCTCTTCGAAAAGATCAATAACAGTTTTATCTTTAGGATAATCTCTTTTTGTATCATTAAACTCATATATTATCTTATTTTTTTCCTCTTCTGGCATTATTTCAATATTTTCTATTGTTTTGTTATTTTTTATTCCATCATATATAATAGTAAATAATCTTTTAGCTATATATTCTATTTCAACATCCTCAAAAAGATTTATTAAATAATCAAAATGGACTTGTAAAATACCCGTTTCATCCATATCCATTATATGTATAGCAAACTCATCTTGCACTTTAGTTGAAAACATCCAATTAGTCGTATATTTTTCATTATCTGAATACTCTGCTCTAGCATTTTGATAAGATATCATAACGTTATATAAGTTACAGTTTACATTGTTTTTTTCTCTAAATTCTTTAAGCATTAAAGAATATGGGTATTTTTGATGCCTAAATAAAAACATTGTTTCACTTGCTGATTTTTTACACATCTCAAGAAATGTTTCTGACTCATTAATTTTAAATCTAACTGGCATAGTACTTACAAACATTCCCATCATTTTCTTTTCTTTAAAATTAGAACGATTAAGTACCGGTGTACCAATAACAAAATCAGATTTTTCTGTTACTCTATACAAATATATAGCAAGAGCATTCATAAATATTGTATATGGTGATACTCTATTTTCCTTGCAATAATTTTTTATCATCTCATTTAGATTTTCATCAAGTGTTACTGTATATCTTCTAGCATCTGTTAATGTTTCATTTGGATTTTCTTTAAGCCCAACAGACTCTGTAAAACCAGACAAATATTCTTCCCAAAAAGTTTTATCTTTTTTAAATTTTTCGGAGTTTACATATTCTTTTTCAGACTCTATAAAATCTATATATGAAGGTTTACTATCTAGTATTTCTTCACTTTTAGTAAATATATCTATATATTCTGCAAGCTCTGTAGCAACATTACTAAATGACCAAGCATCTGATATTAAATGATGTAATTTAACAAATATATATCCCTTGTCTTTTGCTACTTTTATTATCGCAAAATAATATAGTGGATTATTTATTACATCAAATGGTGTAATTGTTAATCTTTCTTCTAAATTTCTTCTTTCCTGACTACTTTTATCTGTTACATCAAAAAAATCAACATTAAAGTAATTATAGTTATCAACATACTGCACAGCTTCTTCATTTTCTTCAATTACTTTAAGTCTTAATGCATCATTTACTTCTACCAATTTGTTAACAGCTTTTTCACATACATTAAAGTCGAACTCTTTATTTATATTAAGTATTCCTACAATAGTATTTATTGGAGACTTTCCAAAAAACTTTTCAACCAACCAAATATTTTTCTGTGGAAATGTTAAACTATATTTATTATCCATTATATTTCCTCCAAACTACCGCATACTTTTTAACATTTACAGTATATCAAAAGCCATAAAATACTTCAAGCCTTTTAATTACTTTTTATATCAACATTCTACATCATTTTACACATATAAATAAAACATCTATATAATATTCTATAAAAAATAAGATGTAACATATTTTTAATGTCTACATCTTAAATATAATTATATTAAAATACTTATCAATACAATATTAAACTATATATAATGCTAATCTAAATCCATTACATCTTAGCAATTGCTTGGTCCTGTGGGTTTTTCGGCACGATACTGGATAAATAATTCCTGTATCCTCATAGTAACCACCATGATAAGCTCTGGTATTATTAGAATAAGATTTCATTATTCTTTCCCATATAATTTATATAAAATTACATATAATATACTCTTTTACCTCTGGTGGCAATAAATTTATTTTATAAATATCTTCTTTAGGAATTAATTTCACTTCATAGGTTCCATATTTTTTCACGTTTCTATTTGTAAACTCTGGACCTGTCCCTGTTCCAATTATTCCAGAAACGTAATTTGCTACATAAAAATATTCTTTAGCATCTTCTTTCTCAAGAAAGAAGAACTCGTCCGTTATATCTACTTCAATACCTACTTCTTCTAATATTTCTCTTTTTATAGCATCTAATATACTTTCACTCTCTTCAACTCCGCCTCCAGGAATCACATAGTACTTTTTAATTCTTCCATCTATCATTTTTTCTCTATATATAGTTATTAATTTTTCATTATACATTATTATAGCAGAAGCTCTAATCCTTTTTTCCATAAAACTCTCCTATTAAAACATTGTTTTAAATATTTCTATAAATATACTAAAGATATTAATACCTGTCACTATATTAAGAACTATAGCACCACATATTATAATTAAAATCATATATATTATCTTTTTTATTCTCTCTGATCTTTTATATAAACTATAATCATAATTTTGTTCCTTATCTTTAACTATATTTTCATTTTTATACTCATAATCATCTTCTAAAATATATTCATTATTTTTTGTATCAATATTTAATTCAGTTAAAAACTCTCTAATCATGCTGTTTTTTTCTTGTATAACGTTTTTTAAATATTCATTTTCTTCTATTAATGTTTGAATTATATTTTCATCTTTTTGCTTATATTCTTCAAGCTCAGCATCATACTTTTCTCTACTTTCTTTATTGGTCAGAACTTCATATGCTTCATTTAACTGTTTTACCTTTTCTTCTGCTTTTAACTTTTCTTCTCCTTCAAACAAATCTGGATGATTTTTTTTAATTAGTATTCTAAACACTTTTTTTATCATATCTTCTGAAGCATTTTTACTAAGTTCTAGTAGTTCATAATAATCTTTCATATATTACCTCATCACATACTAGATTTTACCATATACTTACAAAAAATATCAACTAGTTATTTTATATAATATACAAAAAAGTAGTAAAAACATCATTTTAATTTGATTCTTTTACTACTTTTTACTCTTATACTAATTTTTCAAGTGGAACTTCTATTTCAAAGTGACCTAATATGTATGGTGCAACTTGATATTTTTCAAAAATAACAAACATACTATTTTCTCTAAAAGCTAAGTCCATAAAATTATATTTATTTGGTCTTGTTCCATCTTTAAGAAGATCTAATGCCCCCATTTCTTGTATGTCTTGTCTTTTCAATAATTCATTATATGTATACTCTGATAAATTATAATAAAGGTTAGGATAAATTTTCTCTAAGTCTTCTTGCATTATTATTTTCTTATTATTACTATCATAATTTATTACAAAAATAGTTTCAGTAGGATGTAAATATTTTATGTCTTGAGTTACAGAAAATATGAAAGAGATATAGCCGTTATTTCCTTTAGTCGAATTAAAAGATATGTTAAGTTTATATTTTCCTTCTTGTACTTCCTCATCAAATTTACTCGCTTGAAATTTTATGTCTTTCATATATAAGTCGAGTTTTGTATTTATATATGAATTAAGTTCATCATCAATTGTAAAAGGATAATATATATTAATTTCGTAAGCTTCATTATTTTCTGAAATATTTTGAATAACATATAACTCTTTTTCTAATATTTCTTTTGTTTCATTATTTGCAGTATTTTGCATATTACTAACTGGAAGTTCTCTGCTAAAACTTTTATCACTTTCTGTTATAAATACAATAATTAAATATGTACAAATTAATAGTATTACTGCTATTATAAAATTTCTAATTTTATTTTTTTCAATTTCATTTTTTTTCTCTTTCAAAAATATCACCCAATACATACTATGAATGTACTAAGTGATATATATTTTGTCTACTTTATATTTAACATTATATTATATAAAATAAAGTTATGATTTTTAATTTTAAATTTATTTAATGTTTTTGTCTAATAAAATATTCATTATAAGTTCAATAACTATATCTTTTTCTCTAGAATTGGATTGTGCTATAAAAAGAGTTACAGCAACTAAAGTTTCAGGTTCAATAATATTTCTATTTTCTACTTTTAATATATTGTAAAAATTTAGAAAGTATATAAATAATGTTGCTGCTATTCTCTTATTTCCATCTACAAAAACATGATCTTTAACTATAAAATATAAAAAATTACAAGCCTTTTCCTCTATTGATTCATATACATCATTATCACCTATTTGCATATATACATTATTTATAATTGACTCTAAGCCTTTATCTCTTTCAAGTCCAAATATATTACTAGTTTCCTTAAAACACATTTTATTTATTATATCTAAACAGTCTTCATATTTTATTCTTTTTAAATCAACTACTTTACTACCTTTAGGCTTAATTAATTCTTGGTGATCATACCTGTCAAGAATTTCTAATGTTTTAGTATATTCTGATATAACCTTAAGCATATTGTATCCCTCATTACTTCTTAAATCTTCGCCAAGTCTTGTAGCTATATCAATAAGTTTTACTGTTTTTTCTAAATACTCTAATCTTTTTTGATTTACAGCATATCCTCTTAGCATATATTCTTTTAATACTTTACTCGCCCATCTTCTAAATTCTATACCTTTATTAGATTTTACTCTATATCCAATAGAAATAATCACATCTAAACTATAGTATTCTACATTATAAATCTTTCCGTCAGTTGCAGTTGTCGCAAATTTTGCGACAACTGAATTTTGGTCTCCTAATTCCTCTTGCAAAGCATTGCTTATATGCTTACCAATAGTTTATCCCTTCCGAAAAGTTCAGCTATTTGATTTCTATTTAACCATACTGTATCATCTTTTACGTTCACTTCTAATTTATATTATCGTATTTAAATAATATTATTTCATTTTTCATATATAATCCTTCCTTTCTATAAAAATCCCCGTTTTTACTTAAGAAGTTCATATGTTTTTATAATATTTATATCACCTCCATAAAATATAAAAGTATTATTCAGGACATTTGTTCTTTTATCAATAAAAAAATATTCTAGTAGATTTAACTACTAGAACAAATTTATTATTTTTTATTTATCCTTTCTATCAAACTTTTTCATTTTAACTTTTCTATTTACATTAAGACTTAAAAGCCTTGGATCTGTTAAATGCACCTCTTCTATTTTTTTATCAATATAGCATACTACTATTATATCATCTACAAAATCTAACATATACTGAACACATACCATACAAGGTATTAGCATTTCATCTGAATTTTTCCCCTCGTATCCTCCAACAACTGCTATCTTTTCAAAGCTAGTTTCACCTTCTGATATAGCTTTCATAAAAGCCACTCTTTCTGCACAAGAAGCAAGACCACTAATACTGTGTTCTATATTACAACCTGTATATATCTTTCCTGAACTTGCTAAAAGTGCTGATCCAACAGAATATTTTGTATATTTACATTTAGATTTTTTCCTTGCTTCTTCAGCTTTTGCAATCAATTCTTCATTTGTCATATATTTCCTCCATTATGTAGCTAATTTATACTACTATCATTAGTTTGCTCTATTTCTTTATATTTTATGTCTATTTTTTGACCTTTTGGAACTATTTGCATAAAAGTAATTCCATCATTTAATATAATTTCCTCACCATTTAAATCATATAAATAAGTTTTTGACTTTATATTATCCTTTTTCCAAGTTATATCTATACACTTACCGTTAGTTAAATAATATCCTGTTCCTGTACCTTCATTTACAACCTCTTGTCTTCCTTTATTTGTACCATCATTTAAAGCATAATTAGACATTGATAGTACAACTATATTCTTAGCAAAGTACTGCTTTTTAGTCACTCTATCTGTATGGCTATTCCCTCTCTGGGATCTTAAAAATACTTTATTTGTTTCATCATATTTATATGATACACTATGATTTGAAGAATATACCATATTTATACTATCAATAGTTCTTCCATTTCCCAATTCATATTCTTCTACACTATAATTATATATAGGCTTATCGCTTCCTATCAATAAATAGTTTTTATCTTTTGCTACTTGCTTTAAGTTGGATATACTTGTAAAAGCCGTATGATATCCTGTTCCTTCTCTCCAAAATTTTGACCCATCATAACTTATTCCATTTATATTATTTACAGCATTACTTTCTATTGTTTGCTTTGCTTTTGGGCTCCAACCAAAATGAGTATAAATAGCAGCATGCTCCATTGCATATTCTACAAAATAGTGCCTTGCACTTCTTATAGGACCTATTTTATCAACATCTACACCTTTAAATAGTGCCATCATTCTACTTTGACCACCTTCTATTATTATTTCATATATCATATATGCATCTTGAAGTCCTGCATGTGGCCAAGATCCAGGCTCATTATCTATCATAACTGCTATTGGCCTTTCTGTGCCCTTAAATATATGAAGCTCAGGTTCTGGCTCTGGTTCTTTATTTTCTTCTAGAGTATTGTTTTCTATTTTACTATCAGTTTTTATATATTTATTTATATATACATATACTCCTAAAAGAGAAATAGCAATAATTAATATAACAAAAAATATTACTTTCTTTTTCATAACATCACCTCATGTTATTTTATAACATCAGTAAGGAGTGGATTTATAAGTGTTATTTGATATACAATAAGTACTAAAAGTATTCCAAGAAGTGCACTTAGTATTGCATATGATGTCGTTATTTTATCATTTTCTCTTTTTAACTGACTTATCATAAAGCAAAGTACAAAAGATACTGCTCCAACTATTAAATTTTGCGTTATAATTAATAAATATGTTGCTAGTCCATAACTTATTACTATTCTTGCACTAGGAAAGCTTTTAACATAGTTTCTTTCCTTACTAAATATCCCTTTTAAAATTATTACAAATAATACAACTATAAATAATATTGCTACTAATATATGTGTGTTAGAACTTAATACCTTCTCAAGTAAAATTGTTGATGCATCTTTTATCTTATCTATAAATAAGAAATAAGCATTAAGTACCGCTACAACTGCAGCAATAAGAACTCCTCCTGCTGCTATGTCTTTAGCGGCCTTAGCTCTTTCATCATATTTATCTGTAAGTAAATCAACCATGTATTCTACTGTAGAATTTATCATCTCTGCAAATATTACAAATCCTATTGTAAGACAAAGTGCTGCAAATTCTGTCTTCGTAAAATCAAAGAAAAAACTTGTACAAAAAACTAATACTCCTAATATATAATCTATTCTTAAGTTTCTCTCAGTTTTAAATGCTTGTATTATTCCATTAATTGCATTTTTACTTGCAGAAAACCATGTTTTATTTTTTGTTACCTTGTCCACATTTTCATCAAGATTTTTATTTTTTAATTCTTCATTCATATTAAATTTCTCCTATTTTTGATAGTATTTTTTCTTCCATTTCTCTCATTTTAGTTTTATCTTCTTGCTTAATATGATCAAATCCAAGTAAATGACATATACCATGAGTTATCATATATAGCATTTCTCTATTAAACCCTGTATTATATTCTACTGCTTGTTTTTCTATTACTTCAAGACATATTACTATATCCCCTATTGATACTTCTTCATCATTTATAGTTGTATAACTTATATTATCTAGTTCTTCTTTTGTAAACATAGGGAAAGATAGTACATCTGTTGCTTTATCCACATTTCTATATTCTTTATTTATGCTATGTATCTTTTCAGGTGTAACTATTCCTATCCCTAAATATACTTTTGACAACTTAATATTATTTAAAATTAATGCTTCTCCTATAATTTTGTTTATTTTCTTTTTATATTCATCTAAGAATTTGTTATATTTATTTACTTTTTCTTTATCTTCATAATCTGTATAAAAATCTATATTTATCATAAACAATTTACTCCTAAGATTTTCTAAAAACTCCTACATCTTCTTCTAAATCATAAGTCACAATATATTTTATACCATCTTCAGTTTTAACTATCTCTATCTTTTCATTTGATACAACCGTAGTTTCTGTTTTTATACTATTTATATACTCTTGATATTTATTCTTACAAATTTCAATCAATTCTTCATAGCTTCTATTTTTTTTAACCAAATCATATTCAATATATTTAGCAAATATAAACTTAAAAGAACCACCAGTAATTCTTAATTTCCATTCTTTTTTATTTATATCATAAATATGATCTTTTGGCAAATATTTTAACAAATATTCTTTATTATTAATACTAAATCCTACACCATATTTTTTCTTACCTGTATATACCTTTTCTTCAACGTTATATTTTTCAGAAATTTCATAAGTACACGTATTTTTTACTCTTAATATACCGCTTGCATGAACCTTAGTACTCCCGATAAATTCACTTTCGATTATTCCTTCTATTGCTATCATATCTTTTTCAATATAGCTTCCTGTAAGAAGTTTTGCTGTTCCATTTTCTGCTATTATCTTAGTTATAATGCCAGATTTACTTGCTACTATATTCCCTGGAACATCTTTATTTGCATCATCCTCCATAAGTGTCTTTTCGACTATTTCAATATTTACTTTAGTTCCCTTAATATCTACACCTACCCATGCTATATCATATAATTCTGTTCTTAACAAATTACCTGCTTTTCTTTCGTCTATAAACAAGCGATTTTTCCCAACATAAACATCGGCTTTTCTTAATACATCTAATATTTCTTTATCGCTTATCCTTTGATTTCCTGTTATTTCTATTTTAAATATATAAGTAGATAAAACTATTAGTAGAAATAAAAGTAATATGAATAAATAAAATAACATTCTTCTTTTTTTATACTTAAATAGCACAAAATAAATTCCTTTCTTTTTCTTTATTTTTGCTTTACATTTAGTTTTATCTGCTATTTTCTTTATGGTACCAAAATTAACTGAACTTGTCTTAAAATTTATTAATCCTGCTGTTATATATCTAATATCGTATATTTCAATGTTTTGTATCTTACATAAATTTAAAAATCTTTCTATAAAAAAACCTTCTACTTGAACTATAATAGTTCCTTTTTTAATATTTTTAAATATATTTTTTTTACTCATATTATCTCCCTATTTATATATATGAAATGTTCATTATATTACCACTTATTATCAAATCTATATCACTTAATTCCTTTATGGTTAAATTTTTACCATCAATAGTAATTGTATATTTATCTGTTTTTATCTTTATATAATTATCAAAATAATCTGCAACCTTGCTTTTACCTTCTATTAATATATATGAATTATCGATTACAGTAACTCTTAAACTATCTCCTACAACTTCTATTGGCAGTTCTAAAACCTTATTTATCTTATCTCTTATCTTTTCTTTTACCTCTTTAGCACTTCTTTTTGGCCATAGCATATATTATTCCCCCTATATATATATTATTAATTTACTTTTCAATTTATGAAAACTTTTTTGTTACTAATAGCGTTATTTAAACAACTAATAGTTTACTATTTTATTGTTGATTTTTAACGTTTTTTGTATTATGATATTATTATACAAATTTTGGAAAAAAGAGGTAATACATATGATAAAAATCGCTTTATGCGACGATAATTTAAAAAGTATTGAAAACATATCTAAACTAATGACCTCTGCTATAATGGAACTTGATCTTGATGCAGAAATAGTTCTTGTAACAGATAATCAAAATAAAATTCATGAAGAAATGAAAAAAGGAAATATTGATATATTATTTTTAGATGTGGATTTCCAAAATGGTCGGTAAAAACGGTGTCGAATTTGCTACAGAACTTAGAAAATTTAACAAAAATTTCTACTTAGTATTTCTCACTGCTCATTTTGAATATTCGTTATTATCTTTTAAATGTAAAACATTTGACTATCTTTTAAAACCAATTACCGCTTCTTCTTTACTTTCTATTTTTAAAAGATTTCAAGAAGAACTTTTTACATCTAATAATAGAGTTTTTATAAACATTAAAAGAGGATTATCTATTCGTGCTGAGGATATATTATTTATTGAAAGAAAACAAAATAAAACATATATTCATACTAAAAACTGTACATATGAGTCATATATTTCATTAAACAATATTTCTAAATTACTTCCTAAAGATATGTTTTTAAGAAATCATAGATCATATATTGTTAACACAGATGCTATAACTAAAATAAGTAAAATTGATTGTAAAATTTTTTTTGATACCACATTATCATGCCCTATGGGAAACATTAATTAAAAAGGAGAATTTATTATGGAAAAAATATTGGAGATTATTTTATTTGTTGTATTTTCATTAGTTACTACATTAACTAGTTCTTATATAATATATGTATTATCGTATATTATAAATAAAAAAGACTACCCTAAAAAAAACATATTATTAGGAAGTTTAATACTATTACCTTTCTGCGTCTTTAATAATTTTATTATGCTTAATATACAAAATATTAAATTTATTATGCCGTTAGTTGCTGCTATAGCTTGCATAATAGTTATAATGTTTATATATAAAAGCAAATTTACCAAAACATTATTGATTATATTATTCTATTCTGTTGTAACCTTCCTAATGGATATTATATTAGCTAGTATTTTGCTTATTTTAGACAAAGATATTTCTTATATAACATCAAATCATAAATTACAATGTCTTTTTGGTATTATTCCTAACATAATATCTATTTTAATAATGCTATTAATTATTAGTATATACAAGAAGAAAAATTTAAAATTAAACTTAAAAGAAAACTACAAATATATTCTATATCAATCTATTGTTATAATCGTTTGTTTGATACCATCAATGTATTTAATGTTTTCAAATTCATACAATTATTCTATTTGGTTTGTAGCTATTAATGCTTTTCAGTTAATTGTTGTATCAAGTTTTTCTATAATTTACTTGAAAAAGGGAATTGTATTTAAAGATACAGAATTAGAATTAGAAAACACAAAACTTCATAACAAAGCTCTTTCTACAATAAATGAAAACATTCGTGGTTTCAAACACGATATGGGAAATATGGTTCAATCAATAAATGGATATTTAGCTGTTGGTAATATAGATGGTGTTAAAAATTATTGTAAAAACCTGCTTCATAATTTTAATGATATAAATTTACTTTCTATACTATCACCTAAGGTAATAAATGATCCTGCTATTTATGGAGTTGTAGTTAGTAAAATGCTATGTGCAAGAGATAAAAATTTAACATTATCTTTAGATATCGGCTTAAATGTTGAAAATATAAACTTCCCTAGCTTTGAACTATCAAGAATTATTGGTATACTTCTTGATAATGCAATTGAAGCATCTTTAGAATCTGATGAGAAAAAGTTAAAATTAGAAATGTTTTATGATGAAACTAAAAAGGCTGATGTCATAGTAATAGGAAATTCCGTAAAAGATCCGGATAAAGTAGATGTTATTAAAATGTTTGAAAAAAATTATTCTACAAAAGAAAA
This sequence comes from uncultured Clostridia bacterium, assembly GCA_944388545.1. GTDB lineage: Bacteria > Bacillota > Clostridia > TANB77 > CAG-465 > CALXJE01. The sequence continues at coordinate 8,028 of CALXJE010000015.1, read as the reverse complement.
TCCTTCCGGTTTTGGATTATATGAAGTATTAAAATTCCTAAAAAAATATAATAAAGGTGATATTGTTCCCAATATAGATTATGAAAAAGCGTTCTTTACTCAAACTTTAACATTTGATAAATAAACTATGCACCTCTAGTATTTCTACTAGAGGTTGTTTTTATAATTATTCTTTTATTAAAGCCTTTGGTGCTTTTGTAGTATGCCATATCCACATAAAACAAGTATTAGTTGTTGATTTTGCATAAGCTTTTGCTATTTTTCTTAATAATGATTTCATATAAATACCTCCTGTACATTATCATTAATATATTAATATAAATCTGCTTATCCCATGGTTAATAAGCAATTTATAATAATAGCTCATCTGGAACATACGTCTCATGTCCATATTTATTTTTAAATATTTTATAAACTAACCTAGTTGTCATCACATCTATATTTAATATTGTTGTTAGAATAATATACAGATATATATCATTCTCTATTAAAAAGAAAGCTACCAAATATAATATATTTAATGCTATAAAAGCCATTATTTTATCTCTTTTTCTTCTTTTTTTATTAATTATAGGTATTTCAGGTACATCAGCTGGTACATATACTAAAATAATATAAATTGAAAAAATATATATAAAAACCGCAAATGGTATTAAAATATCTTGATATTTAGCAATAATTATAGGAATGTATATACATGACATTATTGATATTAAAGATCCTATAAAACATCCTATGTTTGTATGCAAATGTACTCCTCCTGTAAATGTTTTATATATCATAATAACTGCCATAACTATTAAAAACTCTTTTAATGCTCCTAATAATAAACACACAAGTAATATCCCTATATATTTAGGTATATCTTCCACTATTCTTGTTATACCAAAAAGTAATATCTCTTTTTGATCTTTGTCATCTTTTTCATCAGATAATATATTAAGGATTTTTTTACTTATTTTCTCTACCATACTGTCCTCTCCCTGAAAATATTTTATAATATAACTTTATATATTTTTTAAATCTTTATTATAACTATAAAATATACAATTAATATAATATTATTTATTCTTTAAACTATATATAATATATTTTCACACTCTATACTTTTTGTTTTCATCAATTTATTAATTTAATATTTTTATTTACACTTTTTGTAACACCTTTTTTGTCCAATGTATACCATATATCAAGGGAGGTTAATATATATGGATAACATAGAAAATATTGATGAAAATTCAAGGTATAGCTGCAATGTTCCAAATCATTGCAAAGAAAAAAATACATATGTATATGATAATAAAAGTGGTTTAAATATTGGTGATAGAGCTCCTGATTTTTTTGCAAATACAACTTTTGGCGAATGTAAATTAAGTGATTATAGAGGAAAATGGTTAGTGTTATTTTGCCATCCAGGAGATCATACTCCAGTTTGTACAACCGAATTTATTTCATTTAGCAAATACTTTAAAGAATTTAAAAAAAGAAATTGTGAACTTTTAGGTTTATCAATAGACAATATGAATTCTCATCTATCATGGGTTTATGATATTTATAAATCAACTGGTATCAAAATACCTTTTCCGATAATAGATGATAGACATTGTAAAATAGCAAAAATGTATAATATGATGAGTAAAGACGATGAAACAACAATCAGAAGCGTTTATATAATCTGCCCTAATGGAAATATTCGAGCAATATTACAATATCCGGCATCTTTAGGAAGAAACATCGGAGAAATATTAAGAATGGTAGACGCTCTACAAGAAGCTGATGTAAATAAAGTAGCTACCCCAGCTAATTGGATCCCAGGAAATCCTACTATTTCTTTACTTCCTAAAAATCAAGCTGAAATGTTAGAAAAAGCAGATAATATGGAAGAATATAATTGTTTAGACTGGTATTTATGCTTCAATAAACCAATGTTAAATAAATGATTATTAATATTAGGAGTTGATTTATATGTTTTGTGATAATAATTCTAATACAAATATGGATAATTGCGTTATAGATGAAACAAAAAATTGTGCTAATTTTACTGATTTTATGAATACTAATAATCAATCATGCGATAATAAGTGCACAAAAAATATACCTTGTAATAATGGATTTAATTTTTCAGGTATAATACCAATTATAGTAGTAGTAATAATTTTTATTTTATTTTTCTGTAACAACAAAAACAATTGTTAAAAATTTTAAAAAATTTAAGCATTAATTTTGTATATAAATACAATTAATGCTTTTTTCATTTATGAAATTAATTTTCTGTATATATATTAATTATTATCACAAAATATTTATATGATTCGGAGGATTATTATGAATGGAGAAAAAACAAAAAATATTCTTTTAATTTTATTTATAACATTAATAATTGGCGGAACAATATGGGCTACTATATCTTTAACTTACTCCCCTATTAAGAATTTAAGAAATAACACAGTAGAAGAAACTGAAAATAATTCATATAAAGATACTACTAATATTAATAGTAATGTGAACGATACTAATGATTCAACAGATCAGAATATTTTATCTAATATAGATGCTACTATAAACCAAGGCTCAAATACTAATAATACATCAAACATAAGCCAAACACCCAAAGAAACTGAAATAGCTAAGTATTCTACTACTATATATGATAAAGAAGAAGCTAGAATTCATAATATAAAACTAGCGGTTAGCAAACTTAATAACGCTACAATTGAACCAGGAGAAGAGTTCTCTTTTAACGATACTGTAGGAGGTATGGGAGCAAATCAAGGTTATAAAAAAGCCACTGGATTTAATGGCAATGGAAAAAAAGTTAAAATATATGGTGGAGGAATGTGTCAAATAAGTAGTACGTTATATAATGCTGCTCTTATTGCAAAACTAGAGATAACAGAAAGACATCCTCATAGTAGACGTGTTTATTATGTACCAAAAGATAAAGACGCTACTGTTTCATACGGAGGTGCAGATTTAAAATTTAAAAATAATAGTAATGGAACTATTAAAATTTCTGCAACTACAGATGGTCATGAAGTTACAGTAAAACTAATAAAAACAGAATAAAGGAGAAAGTTTATATATCTTTCTCCTCTACTTTCATATTATATCTTAAGTATAATTTATTTATTTATTTACATCTATAAATATCTTTTCATATGGTTTAACTAAGCCCAATTTTTCACGAGCCACTTTTTCTATATATTCTGATGTGTTTGATTCTGATACTAAAGCTTCATATTCTGCTTTTTCTTGTTCTAATTCAGATATAGAATTATTATAATATTCTTCTTGCACTTTATATTCATTTATTTTAAATTGTTGAATACAAAACACAGATACAAAATATATAAACATACCTATAAGCAAAACTCTTGTAAATTTAATCTTTTTTTTACTCTTTTTATTACTGATTTTATTCATCTACTACCTCTTATTTTATCTTATGTATTTTAGATTTATTTAGTTTATGCAAATAAGATATCATATTATAAAATTTATTGCAATATTTTTTGGTTTTTTTTGATAAAAAAGTATATATTGTCATAAAAATAAGTTTATACAAAAATAATGGCAAAAAAACAAATTCTATTATACTATTTGATACTTTTATAAACTTACAAAAAACTTTGACAATATATGAACTAATTGTAGATGCATATATAACAACACCTAAAAATAATGAGAAAAATAGATATAATCTTAATCCATATTCTAATTTATATATTAAAACTCCAGCCAGAACCATTCCTACAAGTAAAAAAAATATTATGTCTTGAATATATATATATTTCTCTTTATATTTTTTTACTTTCCTCATAGCCCTAAAAAAATCAAATATTATACCTATTATTATTCCTACTATTATAAAAACAAAAAAAGTTATAGTTTCTTCTTTTAATTCCATTTAAATACGCCCTTACTATTTAAATATTTTATTAAACATTCCACCTTTTTTTATTGTGTCCATATCACTATATTGAAGAAGTCCAATCTGGCCTTCTACTACTAGCTCCGTATTATCTAAATTTAACTTATTCATTTTTAAATCTTTTCCCTTTATAGTAAGTATTCCCATTTCTGTTTCTGTTAATACAAGTTCATCATCAAAACTATGAATATCTATTATTCCTGTTATTATAACTTTCTCTCTATTTTCCATAATTACATTATGATTATTAATTTTATTTCCTTGAATTACTTTCTTATCTTCCATACTTTTATCCTCCCTGTTTTATTATTTATATTTATATATATTCGTATATTTATTCTTTTATGCAAAAAAATAGTACAAACCTAAAAATCTGTACTATTTTTTGATTACTTAACATCCATATATACTTTGCGTTGTATCATCACATAATGGGTTATATACTTTTTCAACTAATTCAATTAATGCATCTTTTAACTCTTTTCTTTTTGCCTCATCAAAATATTCGTTTGTATCTACTCCTGAAAGTGTACTCATACTATTATTGTGACCTATTATAGTTCCATCTTTAACAAAATATGTATCAGGAACATACAATCTTTTATTTCCACTTTCATCACTTTCTAAATAATCTGAAAGTATTTCTACTAATCTTTTATACTCATCTGTATTTTGCTCTCTCATGTCTTTTATATTTAAATAATATATTTTATCTACACTTCTTTCTCTTGCAACCTCATCAAGAACTGGAGTATATACCTGACAATATGAACAAGCGGGAAATCCAAAAAATACTATGCCTGTTCCTTTATTAAACAATTCCATAACCTCATCGTAAGTAGCATAATAGTATATATTATTATCATATACTGCAGGATATTCTCTAAAAAATCTAACATTGTCTGCAACATTTTTATCAATTACTGAACCTATTTCAGTTTTATTAAACAAGTCAGTATTTAAATAAATTAATGCAAATGAAAGTAGTAATATTATGCATATTAATAATATTATTAATCTTTTTCTATCTTTGCTCATATACCATCACCTTTTGGTATTTTATCATTTAAGTATTTTGTTGTCAATTAACTGTTCATGTAATATATTAGTAAATTTATCTGCTATATCTTCTTTTACTATTATATTAATTGCTGTTTCACTAAAAGATATCATTATTATCTGAATTTTATTATCTGCTGCAAGTCTAAATATTTTATTAAAATGTTCTGGATAAGATATTAAACTATCTCCTACTATTGTAATTTTAGAAACTTTATCGTTTTTAGTTATAATCTTAGCCCCGTAATTTTCTAATATCTCTCCCCTGTCGTCATACTTTATATTAATAATATTTGTTCCTTGAACATCTTTACACGTGTTTTTAACTGTTATTGGCATATCATAAATTCTACCTACCCCAACAGATCTATTATGCAAAACTTTAGCTCCTGCAGTAGCAGCTTCTAATATTTCTTCATAAGTTACTGTATTTAATAACTTAGCTGTTTTAACTATTTTAGGATCAGCAGTATAGATTCCGTCTACATCTGTATATATTTCACATTCTTTAGCATCTAAGGCAACTGCAACTGCTACAGCAGATAAATCACTTCCACCTCTTCCTAGAGTATTTATATTTCCAAATTTATCTACTCCCTGGAATCCAGCAACAACAACAATATTTCCGTCATAAATGTATTTTTCTATATTTTCTTTTATAACTTTAACAATTTTTGCTTCACCATAGTCACCATTTGTAATTATTCCAGCCTGTTCTCCTGTTAAAGCAATTGAATTGTATCCTCTATCTTTTAGCATCATTGATAAAAGTGCTACTGTTTGAATTTCGCCAGTAGAAAGTAATAAATCCATTTCCCTTTCATAAACATTACTTACATATTCCTTAGCTTTGGTTATAAGCTTATCTGTAGTATCTCCTTGTGCAGATACTATAACAACTACTCCAATTCCTTTATTATATGTACTTATTATTCTATTACAAACTTGCTCTAATTTAAATTTATCTGCGACAGATGTTCCCCCATATTTTTGTACTACTATATCCATAGCTATTACCTCCATATGGTATATGCTATGATATCTTTTATAAAATAGTTACACTTTTTATGTCTTCTTATAATAATTATAATAAAAATTGCAACAATATGCTGCAATTTTGATTATTATATTTCATTTACTGTTTTTCTAGCAGACTCGCTATAATCTAAATATTCATCATATGTAGATTTTCTATCAATTATTCCATCTTTTTTTACTTCTATAATTCTATTTGCTATAGTTTGAACAAATTGATGATCATATGATGTAAATAACAATACTCCCTTATATGATATAAGCCCATTATTTAAAGCCGTTATTGATTCCATATCCAAATGATTAGTTGGTTGATCTAATATAAGTAGATTAGCTCCTGATAACATCATCTTTGCAAGCATACATCTCACTTTTTCACCACCAGATATAACATTTGCTTTTTTTAATCCTTCTTCACCAGAAAATAACATCCTTCCTAGAAAACTTCTTACAAATGTGTCATCTTTTTCTTTAGAATATTCTCTAAGCCAATCAAGCAATGTTACATCATGTTTAAAGTACTCGCTATTATCTTTAGGAAAATATGATGTAGATATAGTTTGTCCATATTTTATTTCTCCAGAATCTGGTTTAATTTCTCCTGCAAGTATAGCAAATAATGTTGATATTCCTATAGAATTATCACCTACAAAAGCCACTTTATCCTCTTTAGTAAGTGTGAAACTTACATTATCTAATACTTTTTCACCATCTATAGTCTTTGAAATATTCTTTACTACAAGTACATCATTACCTATATCTCTATCCAATTTAAAATCAATATATGGATATTTTCTACTAGATGGTTTAATTTCGTCTAACTCTATTTTTTCTAGCATTTTCTTTCTAGAAGTAGCTTGTTTGGATTTTGATGCATTAGCACTAAATCTTGCTATAAACTCTTGTAACTCTTTAATTTTATCTTCTTTTTTCTTGTTAGATTCTCTCATTTGTCTTTGAACTAATTGACTAGATTCATACCAAAAATCATAATTTCCAACATATAGTTGAATTTTTCCATAATCTATATCTGCTATATGTGTACAAACTTTATTTAAAAAATACCTATCATGTGATACAACGATTACAGTATTTTCGAAATTAATTAGAAATTCTTCTAACCATCTTATAGCTTCTATATCTAAATGATTAGTTGGTTCGTCAAGCAAAAGAACATCTGGATTTCCAAACAACGCCTGTGCAAGTAATACTTTAACCTTTTCTGCTCCAGAAAGCTCTCTCATATACTTTTCATGCAATTCTTTTTCAATACCAAGTCCGTTTAAAAGTATAGCAGCATCTGATTCTGCATCCCATCCATTCATCTCTGCAAATTCAGCTTCCAGCACTCCTGCTCTTATTCCATCTTCATCAGAAAAATCTTCTTTCATATATATAGCTTCTCTTTCTTTCATTACGCTATATAATTTTTGATTCCCCATAATAACAGTAGTAATAACATTAATATCATCATATTCATAATGATCTTGTTTAAGCATCGAAAGTCTAGCATTTGCTTTCATCGTTATTTCACCACTACTTGGCTCTATATCACCTGACAAAATCTTTAGAAATGTTGATTTTCCTGCGCCATTAGCACCTATTAATCCATAACAATTCCCTGCTGTGAATTTAATATTTACATCTTCAAATAATACTCTTTTCCCAAATCTTAAAGTTACATTATTAGCTGTTATCATTTTAATTTCTCCTTTATTTTATTATACCCATAAATATTATTGTAAACTATTTATATATATTTGTAAACCTTTTTTAAGAAAAAAGCACGGAAATATCATCGATTGTTACAACTTGTAATATTTGATAAAACCTCAATTAAGGTTTTATCATTTAACAAACTTTTAAACATATTTTCCTTTATATTTGGTCTTTTTGCATTTATATTAGCCAAATAATTTTTGTGTACACTTAATCCTAGTTTCCTTAAAACATTTAAATTCTTTTGAGCTGTTTCTGAGATAACTCTACATTTATCTTCTGAA
>CALXJE010000014.1 GCA_944388545.1 uncultured Clostridia bacterium | reverse complement strand
ACATGTATGTAGGGTATATGTACCAAAGTGGCCAGCCACATGGATTAACAACAAATAGTAGTATCAAAACAACTTTAGATAGTTGGTATTTAAGTAACTTAGCGGATGAAGCCGAGTATCTAGATGGTAATGCAGGCTTCTGTGGAGATAGATACCCAAGTACAAGCAGTAGTAGTAGTAATGGATCAGGAGGAACAGGAACAACCACAACGTATTATGGAGCAAGATACAGACTATCCACGAATAAAACGCCAAGTTTTAAATGTACATATGAAGAAGATTTATATACAACCCCAGGAAGTAGTAAAGGAAATGGAGCATTAAAAGTAGATCCAAACGATGAAGGAAGCACACCAACACCAATAGGACTCATAACAGCGGATGAAGTAGCATATGCGGGAGGAGTAGTAGCCGGCTCAAACAATACTAGTTATTACCTATATAATAAGGCTTATTACTGGACCATGTCTCCGTGTAGCTATAGCAACGTGGCTGGCGTGTTCTATGTGGATTCGAGTGGCTCCTTCTTCAACGACAACGTGATTCGCGCGTATGGTGTGCGCCCAGTAATTAATCTGAAATCTGCCATCGCTATAACGGGTAGCGGAACAACATCAGATCCTTTTAAAGTCGGATGACTTTAAAAGGAATAAAGTGACACTTCAAGGAGGAGTGTAGTGAGATGCGATGCAAAATGACTATTCATTTTTGCCGCGATGTCTGGGAGGGCGAGTGGCAATTGCTAATTTTTTTGGAGGAAATGAAAGATGAAACAAAAATATTATGTAGTTAAAGGAAGATATAAAGATTATATAGTATTTGTTAAAAGTGGTAATTTTTGGAACTGTTTTTATGGGGATGCTTTAATCATTCATTTCTTAACTGGTTATAGTTTTACTAACTATCATGTAGGATTTCCTTCTAAAGTATTAGATAAAGTATTAAATAGGTTAGAAATTTAAATATTAATTTTATATTAGTATATGAATTAGATGATATTATTAAATATGAATATTCATCTAATTCATATACTTTTTATTTGAATGAATATATGAATTTTTACAAGAAAAATAGGTTTATATAGCTTTAATATCCATTTTAAAAGGCATAATAAAGTAATATGATAAATAATACTAATAATGTATAATGAAGCTGTAGAAGTGGTAAAAATGTTTAAATTAAAGGCTAATATTAAAAGAATTTATACATATTTTCTATTCCTAAAAAATGAAAAAATATTGATTTTTAGGAATAGAAAATATATAATATTATTAGGTGATTATAAATGAAACTAATTAAAAGAGAAAATTATATGAATAAACTAATAAAAGTTATGAATACTCCCGATATTAAAGTCATAACTGGGATTCGTCGTAGTGGTAAATCAAAATTATTAGAAGAATTTAAGAACTATATTGAAGAAAATATTAAAGATAATAATATCATCCATATAAATTATAATTTATCAAAAAATGATATTTTAAAAAATCACGAAGCATTAATTAAATATGTAAATAACAATTATAAAGAAAATAAAAATAATTTTCTTTTAATAGATGAAGTTCAAATGTGCCAAAATTTTGAAACGGCTATAAATAACTTTCATGCTGAAGAAAAATATGATATTTATATTACTGGTTCAAATGCCTTTCTAATGAGCAGTGATTTATCTACTTTATTTACTGGTAGAACATTTAATATAGAAGTTTATCCTTTTTCTTTTAAAGAATATCAAGACTATTACAAATATGAAAATATAGATGAAGCATTTGATAAATATGTCTATGAAGGAGGAATGTCAGGCTCTTATTTTTATCAGACAATAGAAGAAAAATATCAATATATAAAAGAAGTTTTTAATACACTAATTATACGAGATATAAAACAAAAATATAAAATAAGAAACACAAATATTATAGAAAATTTAACAAATTATTTAATGGATAATATTTCCAATTTAACTTCTAGCAATAATATTACTAAAGTACTTAATAATCATAATATGACTATAACAAATAAAACAATAGATAAATATATAGAATATTTATGTCATGCCTTTTCTTTTTATAAAGTTAGAAGATATGATATTAAAGGCAAAAAACTATTAAGTACTCAAAATAAATATTATTTAGCAGATCATTCTTTTAGATATGCTCTTTTAGGAACACATAATATGGATTATGGTCGAATTTATGAAAATATAGTAGCTATTGAGCTTTTAAGAAGAGGTTACAATCTTTATGTAGGAACACTTTATAAAAAGGAAATAGATTTTGTAGCAGAATATCAAGGAAAAAAAGTATATATTCAAGTAAGCGATGATATAGCAAGAGAAGAAACACTAAAAAGAGAAGTAGAACCATTATTAAAAATAAAAGATGCTTTCCCCAAAATAATTATTGCTAGAACAAAGCATGATACTTATGAATATGAAGGAATAAAAATTATAAATATTGCATCCTGGTTACTTGATAAATAATTTCTATTCCTAAAAAATGAAAAAATATTGATTTTTAGGAATAAAGATAAATGAATATATTATAGCTACAAGAAAACATACAAGATAGTTGACTTAAAATATTATACTATTAATTTATAGGTAGTAACATATATATCCTCATTAGTTACATATTCAATAACATATTTATTTTTCTTCTTAACTATTAATAAACCAATAGTAGAATTATGTTTATCTA
>CALXJE010000013.1 GCA_944388545.1 uncultured Clostridia bacterium | reverse complement strand
TTTACTTTCTAGTTCACTAATTGCTTTTTCAACTATTTTCTTTTCTTCGTTATATTCTTTTAATTCAAAAACTCCATTGATATATGCCTTTTTAATTCTCTCTAGTTTATTTTTCTGTTCGTTTATTTCTTTTTCTAATTGTTCTTTAGGCTCATCAAATTTTTGCTTTATCATAGGTAAGAAAAACTGATTTACAACAGAGTCATATTCTGTTAATTCATCTATAAATTGACTAAAGTAATCATTTATAATTTTTTCTTTAAATTCAATTTTGCAGTCATTACAGTAATAATAAAAATAAGTATTAGCATTTTTCTTTGTAGTAGCTTTACCACCTAGAATTCTGCCACATCTAGGACATTTAAGCTTTTGTAAATATAAATAGGTCAATGTTCTTTTATAACTTCTTGAATTTTTCTTTTTTTGAACTTGGCAATCTTCCCACATTTCTTTAGATATGATAGGCTCTACTACGTCTTCATAATAGGTAGGGTGTTTCGTTCTTTTACCGTGAACAAAATCTCCTTTGTATATTTCATTTTCAAGAATATTAACAATAGTGGAATCTCTCCAATTATCTTTTCCTAATACTTTTTCATTATTAAATAAATTACTTATTTTTTGATAAGAATAACCATTGTAATATAAATCAAATATTCTAACTACAACATCTTTGGTAGAATAATCTATTACTAATTTCTTATCCTCGTGTTTATAGCCTAATGGGGCAATATGAGGAATATGTCCTGACTTTATTGCACCTGCTAAACCTATTTTTGTTCTTTCACTTGTTCTTTCAATTTCATTTTGACTTACACTCATTAAAAGTCTTGAAATCATTTTACCATTTGCACTTGTTGTATTTATCTCATCATTAACACAGTCTAAATAAGCACTATTCTCATCTAAAAAAGTCATTAAATTTTCCCAATCATAAATACTTCTAGTTATTCTATCCAATTTTAGAGCAACAATAGTATTTACCTTTTTAACTTTTATATCACTTTTTAATCTCTCAAACTCTGGTCTATAATTACCAGTTTTAGCACTTATTCCAGCATCTTCGTAATAATCTATTATCTCATAACCTTTAAACTTACAAAAAGTTTCTAATCTTTCTCTTTGTTCTGGTAAACTAAAACCTTCACGAGCTTGGTCTTCTGTTGATACTCTCATATACAACCCACATTTTTTCTTTTCATCACTCAATTTTCAAACCTCCTAACAAAAAAGAGACATCATAGTACACGAGTACAGCTGACATCTCTTAAAATTTCTTTATTGTAAAGCAATATAAAAATACAACCTAATTGTAATATAATATAAAATTTTCAAAGTACTCGTAATTGCATAGTTTTTGCCGAACAACTACACATAATCAATTGTCTATATTATATCACGTTTTAAAAAAATGTCAAATATTTACAAATTTATATATTTTTCAAATATTCTTCTAACTCTGATAATTTTATCTTTTTAGTTAAGTTAGAAATATACATATCATTTGAATAATTAAAAACTAAAAAAGTAATATTTTTAATAATGACTCTATTTGGCTCAATATATGTAAGATTCGTTTTATCTAGTTTTCTAATACTACCATTGATAAAAGTAGGAGTAACTTTAGCAAATTCACACATAAATTCAAGCCTTTGTTTTAGACTTTCTTCAAATTGCAGTTCTTGCTTAATTATCTTCATTTACTTGCACCATCCTTTCTTGGATGATTTTATATTGTTTTTAGACAACAAAAAAATCAACCAGATTTTATTTTCTGATTGATTTTGTATCAACTCTGTTCTATTAGTTCGAACAGAAACGTCATTGGTGCAGATGACCGGAATCGAACCGGTACGCCTTTTAACGGGCGCAGGATTTTAAGTCCTGTGCGTCTGCCAGTTCCGCCACATCTGCAAATATTTCTGACATGGATATATTTTAACACTTATATCTTTAATTGTCAACTAGATTTATAGTGTTTTTTAATTTCTATGAAAAAAAGAGAAAGTGAATATGCAAAACATACTAACCTTCTCTTAAAATTACTCTTTACTTTCTTCTTTTTTTCCTTCAAATATCTCATCAAATTCTTTTGCATCTATTTTTTCTTTTTCAAGTAATATTGTAGCTGTTTTATGTAACTTATCAATGTTTTCATTTAATATTCTTTGAGCTTCGTTATATCCTTTAAGTACAATATTTCTTACTTCTTCATCTATTTCAGATGCAACTTTTTCACTATAATTTCTTTGATTATTAAAATCTCTTCCTAAGAATATTTCTTCTTGATTTACTCCAAAAGTAAGAGGTCCTAATTTATCTGACATACCATATTGCATAACCATTGCTCTAGCTATCTTGGTTGCTCTTTCAATATCACTTGAAGCACCTGTGCTGATGTCATCTAGTACTAATTTTTCGGCAACTCTTCCTCCAAGTAGTGAAACAATATGTTCTTCCATTTCGCGTTTTGAATGATAACTCTTATCTTCATTCGGTCTATACATTGTATATCCACCAGCTGAGCCTCTAGGAATTATTGATATTTGGTGTACAGTATCATGATTCTTTAAAAATCTTGATACTATTGCATGCCCCGCTTCATGATAAGCTGTAAGTTTCTTCTCAGCATCACTTATAACTCTACTGCGTTTTTCTGGTCCTAACATTACTTTTACCATTGCTTCTTCTATATCTGTCATATCAATAGTCTTTTTATTTTTTCTTGCCGCTAAAAGTGCTGATTCATTTAACATGTTTTCTAGATCTGCACCAGCAAAACCAGACGTGTTTTTGGCAATGACTTTAAAATCTATTCCTTCTGCCATTGGTTTGTTTTTAGCATGTAATTCTAATATCTCTTCTCTTGCTTTAGCATCTGGTTGATGTACTACTATCTGTCTATCAAATCTTCCTGGTCTTAATAATGCGGGATCTAATATATCTGGTCTATTAGTTGCTGCCATTACTATTATTTCCTCTTTAGTACCAAATCCATCCATTTCGACAAGCAATTGATTTAATGTTTGTTCACGTTCATCATGTCCACCACCAAGGCCTGCTCCTCTTTGTCTTCCTACTGCATCTATTTCATCAATAAATACTATACAAGGTGATACTTTTTTTGCTTCATCAAATAAATCTCTTACTCTAGATGCACCTACACCAACAAACATTTCTAAAAAGTCTGATCCACTTATGCTAAAGAAAGGTACGTTTGCCTCTCCTGCAACCGCTTTTGCAAGTAAAGTTTTTCCTGTTCCTGGACCACCAACCAAAAGCACTCCTTTAGGAACTCTTGCACCCATATCTTTAAACTTTTTGGGATCTTTTAAAATTTCAACTATTTCTTTAAGCTCTTCTTTTTCTTCAGTAAGACCAGCTACATTATCAAATGTAACTTTTTTATCAGATTTTGGATCCACAAGCTTTGCTCTGTTTTTTCCAAAATTCATAGCTTTATTATTTCCAGCGCCAGTCTGCTGCAGCATAACTACAAGTAATATAACTAGTAATCCTACAGTTGCTAAAGTTGGCAGTATTGATAAAAACACTATAAATCCTGATTGTTTGGCTATAGTAAGCTCAAATTCACCATTTTTTATATTTTCCCCTATAGCATCCATAAAAGCTCCACTATCTGGTATATCCACAGTTCTTTTTATAGTGTCATTTTGGTAAACTACAGTTGCATAATCTTTTTCATAAGATATTTCTATACTTTTAACTTCTTTTGCATTTATTTTTCCCATAAGTTCTGTATATGTAATTTCTTTACTTGTTGCTTGTTCCATATATTGTATAGTTACTATTATAACTACAATTAAAATTACATAGCTTAACAAACTTCTTAAAAAACTTTTTTTCTTCAATGTTTTCCTCCCTATTAACTTGCATTACTTTATCATATTTTGAGCAGTTTTTCAAGTTATAAACAAGTAATCATGCTATATTCGATTTTCATATTTTGACATCATTTTTATATATTTTAGCAGTTTTATTTTTTTCAATAATAATACTAAATTTATTTCCAATAGAAAACCTTTTACCAGTTACGCTTTTATCAAGCAAATCACTAATCTCTTTTACATGAATACTTTCTATTCCTTTATTATTTCCTAGTAGCTCTTTAATAAAAAGTAATACTATTCTATTTTTTATAGCTGTTTTTTCTTCTTTAAATTCTTTTACATTTAGCTTTATACTATTTTTATCTTTGTAAATCACCATTTTGTTATATTTATCTTGAGATATTTCATTTATTAATTTCAAATCCTCTTTAATTTTATTTGCCATTCTATTTAATGATTCAATTATATTAGGATTATATTCCTTTTCTATTTTTGGTATTAGATCATTTCTTATTCTATTTCTAGTATAAATAAGTTCTGTATTTGTTCTATCTATATTATATTCTATCCCATTTTTATTTAAATACTCTAATATTTCATTTTTTTGTATATTCAGTATTGGTCTTATTACTTTACCATTTTTTGGTTTTATACCAACAAGTCCATTTAAACCAGTTCCTCTAAAAAAATTATGTATAATTGTTTCTGCATTATCATTTGCATTGTGAGCTACTGCTATTTTATCTGCATTGCATTTTTTTAACATATTTTCAAAAAATTCGTAACGAACATCTCTTCCGCATTCCTCCTCTGATATCTTTTTAACTTTAGCAATACTTTTTACATCTGATTTTAATGAATAAAACTCAAGATTGTATTTTTCTGCATACTTTTTTGATAAGTTCTCATCTAAATCAGATTCCTCTCTTATCATATGATTAATATGACATACAATTATATCATAATTAATGTTATATTTTGTTTTTAAATCTTTTTTTATATATTGTAATACATATAGCAAAAATACTGAGTCTGGTCCTCCTGAAAGGCCTAATACAATCTTGTCATTATTTTCTATTAAATTATTTTTTATTATATTTTCTTTTACTTTTAATATAATAACATCTTCTCTTTTTGCCATCTAATTACTTCCTCTATATAAATTTGCAAATTTTGTATATTTTCCAATCCATGCAAGTTCAACCGTCCCAGTCGATCCACTCCTATTTTTGGCTATTATAACTTCAGCAACATTTTTCTTTTCTGTTTCTGGATTATAATAATCATCTCTGTATAAAAACATTACTATATCCGCATCCTGCTCTATAGAACCTGATTCTCTTAAATCACTAAGTATCGGTCTATGGTCAGGTCTAGATTCTGGAGCACGACTAAGCTGGGATAATGCTATTACAGGTACATTAAGTTCCTTAGCCAATATTTTTAATGATCTACTAATTTCAGATATTTCATTTTGTCTAGATTCATTTCTTCCTTTTGATTCCATAAGTTGTAAATAATCTATTATTACAAGTCCAATATTTTTTTCTAATTTTGCTTTTCTACACTTTGCTCGAAGCTCCGCAGAAGACAGGCCAGGAGTATCATCTATATATATTGGAGAATCCGCAAGATTTCCACTTGCTTTACCCAATTTAATCCAATCTTCACTATCTAAATCACCAGTTCTAACTTTCATGCTATCTACTTCAGCTTCTGAACAAAGAATTCTATTTACCATTTGTTCTTTTGACATTTCTAAACTAAATATTATAACTGGCACTTTCACATTTTGAGCCACATGGTGTGCTATATTTAAAACAAATGCACTCTTACCCATGGCAGGTCTTGCAGCCACCATTATAAGTTCAGAGGGATTAAGTCCAGATGTTTTTAAGTCTAAATCAGTAAAACCTGATTCTATACCTGACACCTTAGATTTCTTTTTATATATTTTTTCAATATTGTCAAAAGTATCAATAAGTATATCTTTAATACTTGTATAACCCCTTGAATTTCTATTTTGCAACACTTCAAATATCTTTTTTTCAGTCTTCTCTATAATGCTATTTACCTCTTCAGTAGATGCATAACCCATTGCAAGAATATCATTTGCCGCTTTTATAAGGCTACGAAGCGTAGATTTTTCTTCAACTATTTTAACGTATGCTTCTATATTTGATGTTGTAGGTACGCTATCTATAAGCGTAGACAAAAACATTTCAGACCCTACTTTTTCTAAAGAACCTCTTTGCTCAAGATTATTTTTTAGTGTTAAAAAATCTATAGGTTCTCCCATTCCATAAAGTTCTAACATAGCACTGTATATTTCTTTGTGATCATCTCTGTAAAAATCTTCTGGTTTTAATATTTCAATTGCTTTAACAACTGCGTCCTTATCTGCAAGCATTGACCCAAGAACTGCTTGTTCTGCTACTATATCATTTGGTGGTATTTTACTTACTACTTCTTTATCCAAATCAATCACCTATACTCCTACTACTCTAACTTTAAGTTTTGCAACTACTCCTTCATATAGTTTAATATTTGCTTCATACATTCCTGCTGTTTTTATTGGTGAAGTCAGCTCTATTTTCTTTTTGTCAATATCTATATTTAATAACTCTTGTATTTTTTCTTTTATTTCTTTGTTTGTAACGCTTCCAAAAAGCTTTCCACCTTCTCCCAATTTTAATCTAAACTCAATCACTGTTTTTTCTATTTTTTCCTTTAAACTAACAGCATTTTCTCTTTCTACATCTTTTTTAAATTGTATAGCTTGTTTTTTAGAAATAGCTTCTGCTTCTGATCTATTATCAGCTATAATTGCTATTTTTTTTGGTAATAAATAATTTCTAGCATATCCTTCATTTACTTCAACCTTATCTAATTTTTTTCCAAGACCTTTAACATCTTTGTTTAGAATAACTTTCACTTTAAAGCTCCTTTCTAACTTTCTGTATTTCCTAAATACTCATTTATAACATTAAGCAATTTTTCTTTTGCTTCTTCTACTGTTACTCCAGCCATTTGCGCTCCCGCAAAAGTTAAATGTCCTCCTCCACCCATTTCTTCTAAAATAGCCTGAACATTTATATCTCCAAGAGATCTTCCTGATATCATTACTACTCCATCAATTTGACATAGCACAAAAGATGCCAGTATGCCAGTTATTGACAACAACTCATCTGCTGATTGAGCAGCAATTATTGACATATCATCATTTCCAGATTGTGTTACTACTGAAATAGCAATTCTTCCATCAATAAATTCAGCATTTTTAACCGTTTCTACTTTTGCAACGTATGATTCAAAATCAGATTTAAATATGCGTTTTACTTCTGATATATCAAGACCTACTTTTCTTAAATACGCAGCAGCTTCAAACGTTCTTACACCGGTTTTAAAAGAAAAGTTTTTAGTATCAACAATAATACCTGCATATATTGCCTCTGCCTCTTTAGATGTTAATTTTATATCCTCTATATACATAAGAAGTTCTGTAACAAGTTCAGAAGTTGATGATGCATATACTTCATGATATGTTAAAATAGAATCTTCAATAAATTCAGGTCCTCTTCTATGATGATCAATTATAACCTTCTTATCAAATTCATTTACTATATCGGGAACTGCTAAATAACTTTCTTTGTGTGTATCTACTATAATTAGTAAACTGTTTTCAAAATCTACTTTTTTCAAATCATCTTTGACTAAGAATACACCTTCGTAATCACCTTCTGCTTCTAATTTATCTATAACCATTTTTGTACTGTTATTATACTTAGTATCAACAATAATATTAGCTTTTTTTCCTAGGTGCTCACATATTTTATATACACCCACAGCCGCACCAATACAATCTATATCTGTATTTTTATGCCCCATGATATATACATCCTCTGATTTATCAATTAAATCCATCAATGCTTGAGATATAATTCTCGATCTTACCCTATTAGTTTTATCTAACGCTTTTGCTCCTTCTCCATATATATCATATTTTTTATTATTCTTTACAACTGCTTGATTTCCTCCTCTACCAAGAGCCACATCTAAAGCTGTTGTAGCTGATTTGTATCTACCATATAAAGTATCTTCTTCAAACGATATTCCTATACTAACTGTTGTAGGAACTTTTAATGTATCTACAGAAATATTATTAATTTTTTCTAATATACTAAATGATAATTCTTGAAGTTCTTTTATATATTTCTTTTCAATAACAAATATGTATTTATCTTTTTCTACTTTAGTTATCATGCCATTATATGAATTTATCCACTTAACTAATTCTTTATCAATTTGCGATAAAGTATTTAATTTATCTATCTCTTCTACCCCTTGGAATGATTCTTCGTAATTATCTATAGATACTACACCTATTGTTGATCTTGTATCTTCTAATATTTGTTCTATTTCTTTTTCTCTCGTCTTATCAACAAAAATAAGTATTTTCCCTGATCTTCCTCCTAAAAATATATTAGAAGGAAATACTAGATATGTATCTTTTTCTATATTAATTAAAATACCATCTTTTTTTGCATATTGTTTATTTATGTGAGTCCAAATTTCAGGCAAGTATTCTTTTGCATATATTTCTTCTGATATTTTATTTTCCCATATCATTTTCCCCTGATCAGTAACATATATAACTGGCAAACCTATATTTTTAAAAGTACTTCCCATAGCTCTACCAAAAGCTCCTGAAAGCTCGTTTAACTTACTCTTTTTAGTTACTAATTCATAATATATAACATATATTGTAAAGGCAACCATTAATATCATCATTATAGTATCTACTATCATAGGAGTAGGTTTAAATGCATGATTAATCAAAGTAAATATCACTAATACTATTAAATATATTAATGGTACTACAACTGTACTATTTATCCTTTGTTTTGATTTCTTCTTTGTATTTTTTTGTTGTATATTAAGCATAAATACACTCCTTATAAGAATACAATTCTACGTATACATTTTACTACTTTTTATGCATTTTGTCAAACCAAAAAGTAATCTGAAAAATCAACATTTTCAGTAATTTATATGAATTAATTTAATATATGAAGAGTCGCGTAATATGATTATTACGCGACTTATTTTTATTCAACTGTAAATGGTAATAGAGCTATTGTTCTTGCTCTTTTTATAGCTTCTGTAACTTTTCTTTGATGTTTAGCACAAGTTCCAGTTACTCTTCTTGGTAGTATTTTACCCTTATCACTAACATATTTTTTTAGTTTTTCAACATCTTTATAATCTATTTCATCTACTTTTTCAACACAAAAATTACAAACTTTTTTTCTTGGTCTTCTAAATGGTTTATCTTTACCATTTGAACCTTTTTTTCCATTTCTATTATCAGCCATATTAGTCTACTCCTTTCTTTTAATTAAAAAGGTAATTCTTCACTGTCATCAACTGTTATAAAATCAGATGTATCACTTACTGATGGCATTTCAAAAGTATCTCCTGAACCTTCTCTTCTACTATCTGCAAAATATGCATTTTCGATAATAAAATCTGTAGCATATCTTTTTTGACCATTCTGATCTTCCCATGTTCTATTTTGTATTCTTCCTTCAACAAGTACTTGTTGACCTTTTTTATAATATTTAGAACAAAACTCCGCTGTTTTTCCGAATGCAGTTAAATTAAAAAAATCTGTTTGCCTTTCTCCGTTTTGTGATGTAAATCTTCTATTTACTGCTAGCGGAAATGATGTAACCTGCGAGTTAGTATTGGCAGTGTATCTTACCTCTGGATCTTTTGTTAATCTCCCTAAAAATTGAAATTTATTCATACTCATAGACCTCCTTTGGTCATTATAACTATTTATTAATTTTTATATTATTTTTTTATAACCATATGTTTTAATACAGTATCGTCAATTCTTAGAACTCTTTCAAACTCGCCTATAAAATCAGCTTTAGCATTAAATGTGTATAAATAATAATGTCCTTCTTGCTCTTTCTTTATTTCGTATGCAAGTTTTTTCATTCCCCAATCATCTACGCTTACTACTTCTCCGTTTGAAGAAATTAAATCAGATATTTTATTTTTTGTTTCTTCTGCTTGTTCATCAGATATTTTTTTAGTTAATATTACTACTGCTTCGTATGCGTTCACTTTCTTCACCTCCTTATGGACTTAAGACTCTTAATAAAATAAGAGTAAGGAAACTAACTTCAAGTATTATAACATATTAGTTTACATTTTTCAACTTTTTTAAAAACAAAAGTTAATTTGGATTTTTTACAATATTTTCTATTTTTTCATTTTTACTGTATATATATTCACATACTAGTAAATAATATAATAGATATTAAAGTACAACTTGACAGTGTAACCTTTTAATCATATAATACATATACTTAAACTATAATACTATTTATATTCTCGAAAGGAGTAGATTTTCCTTGAAAATTGAAAAGATTGATGAAAATAAGGTTAGAATAATATTAACTATAGATGAGTTGTCTCAAAGACATATATCTCTTAAAGATATTGAGCAAGATTCAAACAGAGCTCAAGATTTATTTTTAGACTTATTAGAAGAATCTGAACTTAACGAAGATTTTATTATAGATGGCTCTCAACTTTTTGTAGAAGCTTCATCCGATAATGAAGATTTATTTATTGTAACAATAACAAAAATTGATTATATGCCAGAAATCTCAAAGTATACTTCATCTAAAAAATATAGTAAAAAAAAGAAAAAATCAAGTAGTGCAAATTCCTCTGATTCGAGAGTTCAATATACAGTAGCAAGTGCAATATATAAATTTAATTCTTTAGATAGAATATTCGATTTATGTTCTAGGCTATCTATAGAAGAAGCTTTTTTGGGAACAAACTCGTTATATAAATACGAGGATTCATATTTCTTAGTATTTTCAAATACTTCTATTAAAAATGATAAGTTTGTCAAAACGTTTGTTATACTATCTGAATATGCTGAACAGTTTTATTCTGCAGATATGTATAAAACATTAATAAAAGAAAAGTGTAAATTAATAATAGATAAAAAAGCTATTCAAAAACTTTCAAAAATATAATTACTTATACTTTAGATATTATAACTTTGTTTACATTTATAGGTATATTTCTTGTTATCATTTTCAAACTTCCTTTCCAAGAAGGAAGTTTTTGTTTGTAATTATATTTAATACTAAATTCTATAATATTGCCATATCCTACGGGGCTGTCTGGAGATATAATTGTTATTTCTTTCTTATCAAACCCTTTATCTACAAGCTCTTCCAGCAATAAATTTTTTTCATCTTTTTTTAAATATCCATACTTTTCTATAATATACATATATTTATAACTAGAAAGTTGTAGTTTTTGATACCATATAAATGGCAAAACTATATTAACTGTAAATATTCCAAAAATTAATATTACTGCTAGTGATATTATTACAACAAACGGTAATGTCATAACACTGCTTCCTTTTTTCTTGTTTATATACATTATTGTTGCTCCTTAATTTATATGAATTCTAAGAGTGATATCTTTATATCGTCATGAATTATAATGGGAATTTCTCTGCCTAGTATAGATACTAAAGGATTAAATAAAATTTGTACTTTGATACATAGAATAGGCGAATTATATTTATTTCTTGTATGCTTAATAACTTCTATTTTTGGAATAATAATTCTAACATCATCGCATTTTATATCTACAATACCTTTTCTATTGTCTGTATACTTTAAATAATTTTTTTTGAGTAACTCATCTAATGTATCCTTTATATAATTCAAATTTAAATTATAGTCTCTATATGCCATACTCTCAAAATTTTCTTGCCCGATGCTAGAATGCGCTAAATAAAAAAGATTTGATTTTACTTCATATATTTGAATTGAAATTTGTGCATACATAAATACTATTGCTATTAATATTGCAAGTAATATAATAATACCAATTGGCAAAGTCATTAACGTTATATTACCACTTCTCTTTAATTGCATTAATTAATCCATTCCTCTATATCTATTACGTCATTATTATTATTTACAAAGTCATCTTCATATCTATAATTTATGTTTGTTATATAATCATCTATTGTATCTATTTTTAAAGAAACTACACTATCCTTCCCTGCATAATTAATTTTAATCTCAACTAAATGAGGATCTAAAATTCTTTTTCCTACTTCACTTTCTGATATTCCAAAATAATTTCCATATATTTCTCTTAAACTCTTCCAACCATATATAGTTGAACTAGTATAAATCGGAATTCTTGCCTTAAGTACTATATATTCTTTTGATTTGCTAATTATTTTTTCAATATCATTTAGTTGTTCATTATTTAATTTTATACTTATACCTTTTATTTTTTCTATATTTATATCATTATTTATTTTTAATTTGATTCCTATATACTTTCCTGATTCTGTTATGCCCAAACTATCTGCATCTTTAGATATATTATGTTGGGCAAGTGGTCTTACAACCAGATTACCATTTTGTTTTTCTACTACTCTTATATCATCTATTAAAGTGGGGATTTTAATTTTTTCTTCAACAAATATATTTAAGTTTTTTTCTACATTGTTTTGCATGAGACCATCTACTGCAAATTCAGTATGTGCATAACTATCATTAACAATTTTTATAGTATTGTTTGTATTTTCTCTTAAATCTTTTCTGGATAACTTCAATATATACTTTTTGCCCAAAATATCAGTTTTACTGCCACTAATACAATCTACCTCCTTTCCATTTATATATAACTTTGAATTTATTTCTTTTATATGATTTTTATTTGCATATCCTGTCATATTAATTATATTTGAACCATATTCTATTTCTATTTCAATCTCATCTTGATTAGATTTTAATACTACATTTGAATTATTTATATCTATTCTTCCTTTTATATCTGCATTAGCTGCCATAGGTCTTGTCAAAAAAACAGCATATCTTATACTATTTCCAACCTTTCTTCTTGTATGTATAATTCCATTGGTTTTCCATGTAGAACAAACATCTAATCTAGCCTTATCTAATCCTATTTTTGAAGCTGTTATATTGTATTCTTTTATTTTTTCAGGATTATCTGAATTATCCCTACTTGATATGTCATTAAAAAGTAACTTTGTATTTTTCATATATTTAAGCTGTTCTATATATTTATACTTGTTTTTATCTTCCCATGATGCTGAAGCCCCGGGATTACTATAATAATTCCAATTTTCAGGTGTATCTGTTGGAAGTGTATCAACAGGGAAATAATAATTATTTATATAATTTCCGCTATAATCTCTTCCAAGCAAATTATATTCTCCTCTTACTCCATTTCCTCTATATGCACCTATATTTTTACTCCATAAGCCATATTTGGAGTTTTTCCATCTTTGACCTACGCCACCAGAAATTCTTTCTGGCCAACTATATGCGAAAACATTATACGCTTTATATATTTCTTCATTTATTTCTTCGCCATATACATTGTATCTTGGAATTCCAATAGTATCTATTACAAATTTAAACTCCTCTGTAATAGCATATATATCATTTCTACTTATATAAATCATACATAAAACCAGTAGAGTTATTGTAATTTTAAATGTTTTTAATCTCATAACCTCACCTCTTATTCATAAATAGATATAATGAATTCTTTGTCTTTGATAGCTCCGCTTAATTTATACTTATCTATGTTTACACTATATTTACTATTCTCATTATTTTTGCTTTCATTTTTTGCTAATTTATATCCATCTAATATATATTTTTTTAATTTACTATTATCTAACTTTATTTCTAATATATCGCTTATACATTTATCAAGCTGGTTTAAATATTCTTCTTGATATAAATCACTATTAAATTCTTTCCAAAGTTTATTTATGTTTATATCAATAGTATTATTTTGACTGTTCATACAAATTTTAATATCATAATAGTTATTTTCTAATTGCTTTATATTTTCTCCTATAAGAACAGCATTATTTCTTTTAAAAACTTCTCTACTGCTAATATTACTTTTTATACTATGTTCTATTCTTTCCAATGA
Organism: uncultured Clostridia bacterium; assembly: GCA_944388545.1. Taxonomy (GTDB): domain Bacteria; phylum Bacillota; class Clostridia; order TANB77; family CAG-465; genus CALXJE01. The sequence goes on along the minus strand of CALXJE010000013.1, from coordinate 9,943 downwards.
TATATTTAACTTTGTCTCCTCTTTAATATTATTAATATTTTGAAAATTACATTTTAAAATATAGATTAAACTTACTAAAATTACGAATAAAACAACTATGAATAAAAACATATATTTATTCTTTCTCATTTATACCTCATTATATTATCTATTATTCTTCTTACAATTGTTTCAATATTATTTTTAGCGTAAATCACATCAGTTACATAATTTACTACATAAGCAATATATTCTTCTTCTAAATTCTCTGTTATTAATATACTTCTAGCTTTAGATTTACTAAAGTTAATATCAAAATCTTCTTTACTGTCACAGCAAATAATATATAAATCGTATTTCTTCCTTGATGATTTAACAATACTACTTTCTACTATTATTTGATTGTTTACTAAGCTTCTACTAATTTCATTAATTACTTTTTCTATTAACATTTTATATTTACTATATTTTTCTGAATATGTAAAACCAACTTTCATAAATTACCTCCTATCTACTTTATAAGTGATATGTTAAATTCGCCCTCCTGTTTTATATTAGAAATAAGCATTGCATCATCTTTACTTACCCTTAACATTATTGCATTATATTGTTGTTCATTCACTTTGTTTCCTAAAGAGTCATATAATCCTTCTACCTTTATATTTTCAAAAATCTTAATAGTTTTATTATCACCAACACTAGATAAGGTTTCTTTTTCTCCTAATACTCCCTTTATATCTTTTTCTTTAGCAGTATAATATACGTTTACAAAATCTCCTTCTTTCAACTGATACGCAAGTCCACTGCTAATATTCTTTATTTCTAAGGTTATGTATTCATAATTTTCTACTGATTCTTTATTTACTTTATCCACTACATCACTATTTTCCAAAACTTTTCCTGAAACTATATTGATTTTTGCAAACTTATTAACTATATCCACATTGTAATAATTTTTTATATTATTATTTTTTTGCACTTTTATTTTTTTTAGAGAACTTTCTATTATTTTTTCTCCTTTATATATATCTTTTGTGGCCACATATATTTCCACATTTTCGTTTTTAAATACTTTACCAAATATTATTTGAATTATTATTAATATTACTAATGATATTGCAAATGATATTATTATTTTCTTTGTATTTTTCACGCTTCCTCCTATAATATTATGTAGAAGATATATCTCCAAGTATGCTGTTAAACCATTCTGTAATTTGCGACATGGCACTTTCAAATAAAGCTTTTATTTGAGGAAAAAACAAAGCTGCTATTATAGTTATCATTATCGCCGTTATTAGGACAGTTTGAGCTAGTTCAGATCCTCTTTTGCTATTTAAACTACTTTTTTCTTTTTTAAGATTTGATAATTTATTATGATTTTTAACTATTAATAATACTTTCTTCAATTTTCTACCTCCTATCTAAAAATCATTTGTAAATTACTTGATACTTCAATAAAAATAGGATACATTACAATAATTACAATATTTATAAGGGAAACTACTGTACCTAATGTTAAATACATTAATCTTTTAGCATTTTCTTTTGCTAAATATTTAGAATAACTTATATCTAAAACCATATTATACTTTTCTAAACTTTGAATCACGTTTCCTTCTCTTTCGCTATTTATTAATGCAGAGGCAAATAATTCCATTTCGTAATATTCAAACTTTTGTTTAAGTAAATTAATTGCCTTTTTCATATTATAACTATATACTTTATAATTACTTATAAATAATTCATACTCTTTATGTAACCTTTTGTTAGTTATAATTTTAGATGAATTTTTAATTGCCTCTTCTAGCGAAAGTGAAGATGAAAGTGATATAATTATTGCATTTGTAATATTTCTTAATTCTTTTATAATTAATATTTTCTCATTATTTTTAAAAATTTTAATTGATAAATTGGGTATATAAAATACAAGAATTAAAATTAATATTGAAACAAACATATTATTTTTGTTAATAATAGATATAATAAAACATGATACTGAAAAAAAATATTTTATAATTAAATACCTTTTTAAATTTAACTTATATGGATAATCTAAATTATATAATAAACTCTTAATTTTATATAAATATCTACTTAAAAATTGTGGAATATTATTTATAACTCTGCATGAGTTTATATTATCTTCTATATCAGCAATTATTTTTTTAGTTTTCTTATTTTTCAAATATTGGTTTAGAACATTATATATAATTATTGTAAGTATCACCATTAATATTATTTCATAAATACAACCACCTCCTATGCTAGTACTTTAGCATTATTTTTATTCATTGTCAACAACTATCGTATTCCAATATTCTACAACAAAATTTATTTTTACAAATATCTACAAAAATAGAACACCTTTTAAAGTGTTCTATTTTATTATCTACAACTTTCTGTATACAAGTGTCTAAATGCATTGTATCCACCATAATAGTCTAATGAATTAACATAACTTCCATTCTTCATTAAAGAGAAATCTAAATGTACTCCTGTAGAATTTCCGGTTGTTCCCATTACACCTATAACCTGTCCTTTTTTAACAGTATCTCCTACTTTAACATTTATTCTAGCGCAGTGAGCATATCTACTTACATAAGTCGCTCCATCTGAAACATTTTTACCATGATTTATTATTATATAATATCCAAATCCAGTTGTTCCATAAACTACATTTGTTACTTTTCCATCAGCTATAGCTATTAAATTTCTATTACTTCCAGTATAAGTTATATCAACCCCCCAGCTATGACAAGTACAATATGTTCCCCATGGGCTATACCATTGCCTAAATCTTGTAGTTACTACTGGTTTTGAACTGCTTGTCATCTGAACTGGGAATGCAAAATCACCTTCAAATATTCCACTTCCAGTATTTGCTGCTGCCATTTCTCTATTAAGTTTTGCTACCTGTTCTTCTAACTCTTTCTTTAAAGTTTCTTGAAGCTTAGCAAGTTCTGCTTTAGAATTTTCTAACTGATTCATTTTAGTTTCTTTTGCTGATCTAGCGCTTTCTAATGCTTCTTTAGATTTATCTAAATCATATTGTAATTGCTCTAATTGTAATTTTCTAAGTTCTGAATCTTGTTTTTTAGTTGCTATATATGTTTTTTGGTTTTGCACAGCACTAAGTGTTTTTTTGTCATGTTCTAAAAGCGATGCAACTACACTGTATTTAGATAAAAAATCTGTAAAACCATTTGAAGTAAATAGTATCTCCCACATGTTAACAAAACCATTTTCATATAAAGCTCTAAGTCTTGTGTTTAATAAATCCTTTGTTGCTTGATAACTTGTTGCCGCATCTTGTAAGTCTTTCTCAAGTTGTTCCACTTCTGAATTTACTGTGTTTAATCTTCCACTCAAACTATCTATATCCTTAGTATATTCATCTATATTAGAGTCTAAATCCTTTATTTCTGCTTCATATGTTTTTATATTATCTTCCGCTTCAGCTAACTTTTTAGTGGTTTCTGACTGCTGAGATTTTATATCTTCAATATCATCTTTTATATCAGATATTTTATCTGCATAGACAGATGTAGCAAATATTAATACAAATAATATACTAATAAAAAATATATGCCATTTATGTTTTTTTATTTTTTGGAAACTTTTCATAATTTCCTCCTATGCTTTCAAATATTTTTTTATAGCTAAGCTACTTCCAAGCATTCCTAATATAACACCTAATAATATAAAAGCTATTAATACTACAAACCAAAGTTCTGAGTACGGTGCAAATCCGAAAACTCCGAGCGTAGAACCTATTTTAGGAAGTCTTGCGTAAATTGCTATATACCCTAGAGATACTAAAACCCAAGATATTGCTGCTGATCCAAGTCCCATAAGTGTTCCTTCCACTATGAATGGTCTTCTTATAAACTTATTTGTAGCTCCAATATATCTCATTATGAATATCTCTCTTTTATTAGAATATACTGCCAGTTTAATAGTATTTGATATTATAAATATTGATATAACTATCATAACTGTTCCTATACCAAAAAACGCAACTTTTGCAATATCTGCAACTGACATTACTGCATTTAATATTGTTTCGTTGTAACCTACTTTGTATATTCCATCAATTGTTTCAATAGTTTCTTTTACATCTTCCGTACCTTCAAGTTTATCAAATTTTACTATAAAAGACGCGGGAAATGGATTTGATTTTTCCAATCCGTCAAGTAAATACGCATATTCTTTTAATGTGCTTTTAGCATCTTCAAATGCATCATCTTTATCAAGATATATTACCTCTTTTACATTCTCAACATCTTTTAATTTTCTTGCAATTTGCTGTATATTCTCATCATCTAAGTAATCATCTGAAACAAAAGCTTGCAAACCTTGTCCCTCAGTTACTGTTTTTACGTTTTTATTAACATTTTCAACTAGTATTAAAAATATACCAAGAACTATCATAGTAGCACAAATTATTAACATAGTAGTAAATGTTTTAGAGCCATGTTTTTTTAGATTTTCATATCCTTGTTTAAATAAATATGTTGATGTTTTCATACTACATAACCCCTCCTGTTTTTGTATCACTTACTATTTTACCTTTGTCTAGGGCTATTACTCTTTTATTTGATGCTCTTATAATATTTTGATCATGTGTTACTACTACAACCGTTGTACCTTTTGTGTTTATTTCATATAGAGTATCCATTATTCCTTTTGCTGTAACTGCATCTAAATTGCCTGTTGGCTCATCAGCTATAATTATAGGTGGTCTAGTTGCTAGTGCCCTTGCAAGTGCAACTCTTTGTTGCTCTCCTCCAGATAATTGATTAGGATAACTATTTTCTTTTCCTTCAAGTCCCACTTGCTTTATAACACTAGAAAGTTGTGTCCTAATTTCTCTTTCAGATGCTTCTATAACTCTTAATGCAAAAATTATATTCTCTGCAACCGTTTTGTCATATAACAGTCTGAAATCTTGGAATACAAACCCTATTTTTCTTCTTAAATATGGTACATCTTTATCCTTTAACTTGCTTAAGTCACGTGAATTTATATTTATATTGCCACTTGTAGGGTCCTCTTCTTTAATCACTAATTTTAAAAATGTAGATTTTCCAGAACCAGATGGTCCTACTAAAAATACAAACTCTCCTTTTTCTATCTTTAAACTAATATTATCTAATGCTATTACTCCATGGTCATATTTTTTTGTTACTTGCTTAAATTCAATCATATACTAACTCCTTTGTGCTTTTAGTATAACATAATCATACTATTATGTCCATTCCAAATAATGTATTTTAATTTCTATTTAAATTAAATAATACTTTCTTAATTATTTCTTCTACTTTCATACCTTCTGTATCTATTCTTTTAAGTTCATCTATAATTTGTTGCTGAGAATAACCTAAAACTTTAAGTGCTAAAATAGCTTCATTTTCTGTAGTATTTGTTTTAGTTTTTACCTTAGATTTACTTGATGATAATGAAGAAATATCTTCTTTAAGTATTTTGTCTTTTAATTCTAATATTATTCTTGCTGCTGTTTTTACTCCCAAGCCTGGAACTCCTGTAAGTATCTCATTATCTTCGTTAGCAATAGCTATACAAATTTCTTGTGGTGTCATAAAAGAAAGTATTCCCTTTGCCATTTTACTGCCTACTCCACTTACCCTTATTAATTTTTCAAATACACTTAATGACTCTGCATCTAAAAATCCGTATAAACTTATATTATTTTCTTTTATATCTGTATATATATTTAATTTTATTTCTTCGTTACCAGAATTCAATATTTTTTCCGCATCACCTTCTGGTACACTTATTAAAAATCCAACATTATTTACATCTAATACTACTATATCTTTTTTTACGCTTTGCACTTTACCTTTTAAATATGCAAACATATTTCCACCTCGTCTAATATATTCTATACTTATTGCCTAAAATTGTCAAACTATTATAGTGAATTTATTGTGAATTAAAGCAATTTCTAACATAATAAAAAGATTTAGAGTATCATATTCTCTAAATCTTTTTATTCTATTATTTTTTTTTACTATTTTTATTTTTTTTATTCATATCTAAATAATTAATTTCGTCTGCTATATCACTTATACTATCATAATTTCCTGTAGATATACTTTCTTTTATTTTTTCTAGTTCTTCAAGCGATATGTTTTTGTACTTAATATTTATAACTAACTTTTCTCCTTCTTTTTTATCTCTAATATAATATGTATTTTCTTCATTTATAACGGTATCCCTATATGTTATAGCATCTATCCAATTAAATTTATTAAATATTGTAAAACATACTGTTATAAGACCTAATACTACTAATAAATATATAACTATTTCTAATAATAACTCCATATCGATCACCTAATGTAGTATATTCCTAAATAGTTGTCCTAGTTACTACTGTCTCTTTTAACCTTGCATTATTTACATAAATACGAATGATAAATAAGCTATTATTGTTTTAGTATTTAATTATTATACTATGTCTGGTAATATATGCTTTTGCACTTATTATAAAAATAAATAAAATTGTAGGATTCTTTATAGAAAATTTGTTAGAGTTTTTAACTGTTGTCATTCCGATGATCGCATTAATTATCATTGTTGCTATTGGTATGTAAAAGCTCCTCCCGATAAGACAATTATTATTTTTGGTTTATAAAAAGCAAAATCTTTATCGGAAAATCAACTTATCATGACCCCTACAGATTCTCTTTAAGGTAACATGAGAGAAATTATAAGCATAATTGATTTAAAAAATCTGTATAGAACATAAAAGTTTCGGTGATCAAGTGTAAAAAAGCCAAAAATAATATGAATGCTCTTGGTATTTAAATTATCTCCTGTAATATTTTTATACGCATTTTTACATAAATTTTCCATTAATAGTAGAATTTTTGTGTGTTTTTTGATATAATTTTTCTGTTAAATTATATATTTAATTAAATTATAATGTAGTTTAATTAATTATAGTTATACTAAATTAAATTAAGGAGGTCGTGTCAATGAGCACAAAATATGTTTATATGTTCTCAGAAGGTAACGGTAAACAAAGAGAGCTTCTTGGTGGTAAAGGTGCTAACTTAGCAGAAATGACTAACTTAGGTATGCCAGTTCCTCAAGGATTCACTGTTTCTACTGAGGCTTGTACACGTTACTACGATGATAATAAGGAAATTGCTCCTGAAATCGTAGATGAAATTTTTTCTAGTTTAAAAAAATTAGAAGAAATTTCTGGTAAAGAATTTGGTAGTGTTACTAATCCTTTACTTGTATCTGTTCGTTCTGGTGCTAGAGCATCTATGCCTGGTATGATGGATACTATATTAAATCTTGGTCTTAATGACGAAGTTGTAGAAGGATTTGCAAAATTAACTGGCAACCCTAGATTTGCATATGATTCTTATCGTCGTTTCATACAAATGTTTTCTGATGTTGTTATGGAACTACCAAAAAGTAACTTTGAAAAAATTATTGATGAAATTAAAGAAAGAAAAGGTGTTAAATTAGACACTGAATTAGATGCAAATGATTTAAAAGAATTAATATCTAGATTTAAAGCTTATTATAAAGAGCAAAAAGGTACTGATTTCCCATCAGATCCAAAATCTCAATTATTAGAAGCCGTTAAAGCAGTATTTAGATCTTGGGATAATCCTAGAGCTATATACTACAGAAGAATGAACGATATTCCTTCTTCATGGGGAACTGCTGTTAACGTTCAAATGATGGTGTTTGGTAATATGGGTGAAACTTCTGGTACAGGTGTTGCATTTACCCGTAATCCATCTACTGGTGAAGCTAAACTATATGGAGAATTCTTAATGAACGCTCAAGGTGAAGATGTTGTTGCAGGTATTAGAACACCACAAAAAATAGATCAATTAAAAGAAGTTATGCCTGATGCATATAATCAATTTGTTGAGATATGTAAAAAATTAGAAGACCACTATAGAGACATGCAAGACATGGAATTTACTATAGAAAATGGTAAATTATATATGCTTCAAACTAGAAACGGTAAAAGAACTGCAGCTGCAGCACTACAAATTGCTGTTGACCTTGTAAATGAAGGTATGATTACTAAAGAGCAAGCTGTAGCTATGATTGATGCTAAAAGCTTAGACGCTGTTTTACACCCTGCATTCGATAGTACCGCTTTAAAAGCAGCTACTCCTATTGGAAGTGCACTTCCTGCCTCTCCAGGTGCTGCTTGTGGTAAAGTTGTATTTACTGCAGAAGATGCTATTGAGTGGGCAAAAAAAGGAGAAAAAGTTGTTTTAGTAAGACTTGAAACTTCTCCTGAAGATATCGAAGGAATGAATGTTTCTCAAGGTATATTAACTGTTAGAGGAGGTATGACTTCTCACGCAGCAGTTGTTGCTCGTGGTATGGGTACATGCTGTGTATCTGGTTGTGGAGATATTGTTATAGATGAACAAGCTAAGGTTTTTACACTAGGCGGAAAAGAGATTCATGAAGGAGATTATATATCTCTTGATGGAACTACTGGTAACATTTATGGCGAAGCTATTCCTACTGTTGAAGCTTCAATATCTGGTAACTTTGGAACTATAATGGAGTGGGCTGATGAATTCAGGCAATTACAAATAAGAACAAATGCTGATTCTCCAAAAGATGCTAAACAAGCTGCATTATTTGGAGCTGAAGGTATAGGTCTTTGCCGTACTGAGCATATGTTCTTTGAATCAGACAGAATAAAAGCAATGAGAGAAATGATAGTTGCAAAAGATGAAGATCAAAGAAGAAAAGCATTAGACAAATTATTACCTATGCAAAGAGGAGATTTTGAAGGGTTATATGAAGCAATGGAAGGTAAAGCTGTAACTATTCGTTACTTAGATCCACCTTTACACGAGTTCTTACCTACAGAAGAAAAAGACATAATTGAAATTGCTAAAGAACTTAATATATCTGTAGAAGAGCTAAAAAATGTAATCGCATCTCTTCATGAATTTAATCCTATGATGGGTCATAGAGGTTGTAGATTAGCTGTTTCTTATCCAGAAATTGCTGAAATGCAAACTAAAGCTGTTATTGAAGCTGCTATAAACGTTTCAAAGAAACATCCTGATTGGAAAATAGTTCCTGAAATAATGATACCTCTTGTAGGCGAAGTTAAAGAACTTGCTTATGTTAAAGGTATAGTTACAAAGACTGCTGATGAAATTATTTCAAACAGCGGAATAGATATGCATTATAAAGTAGGAACAATGATTGAAATACCTAGAGCTGCTGTTACAGCTGATGAAATAGCTAAAGAAGCTGAATTTTTTTCTTTTGGTACTAACGACTTAACACAAATGACATTTGGATTTAGTCGTGATGATGCTGGTAAATTCTTAAATTATTATTATGATAAAAAGATTTACGAGCAAGATCCATTTGCAAGACTTGATCAAAAAGGTGTTGGTAAATTAATAGAAATGGCGGCAAAATTAGGTAAACAAACTAGACCTGATATTAAACTTGGTATTTGTGGAGAACATGGTGGAGATCCTTCTTCAATAGAATTCTGTCAAAAAGCTGGTTTAACTTATGTTTCTTGTTCACCTTATAGAGTGCCTATTGCACGTTTGGCAGCAGCACAAGCAGCTATTAAATTTCCAAGAAACTAATAAAAAGACTTACTAAAAACGGAGAAATAATGGTTCTTTGTCAATAGTTGGGGTGTAAATTCTAAAAAAGATGAAGAACAGTAGTAAATGAGACGGATTTTTATCCGTTTCATTTTTTACACCTTAAAACAAGTATATGTTACTGATTTTAAGTAACACAAAAGCACCAAATTAAATTTGGCAAAAAAGTATATATAATTTGTAATTAATTTAATTCTAACAGTAAAATTCTTGCTCTAAAATTATCTAATCTTTTAAAGCCAAAAGATATTCTTTTTAATGTTTTAATTAAATTGTTTTTTCCTTCAGTTGGACCATTAGATAAA
>CALXJE010000012.1 GCA_944388545.1 uncultured Clostridia bacterium | reverse complement strand
CATGAAGTTGTCAACAAAAAGTAGACACAAAAAAACATTACTTAAATCCCTGTTCAGTTCTATACTGAATAGGGGTTTTGTAATTTAATGCATAACTTGGTCTATAATTATTGTTATCTTCTACTATATCTTTTATAAAATCTTGAACTGTGCTATAATTATTTATATCAAAATCAATATACATTTCTTTTTTTAACCATCCATTTTTTGATTCTATAACTGGATTATCTGTTAGTGTTCCAGCTCTGGACATGGATCTTGTAATAAAGAAACCTTTTAGTATATTGTTAAATGATGTAGAGGTGTATACTGAGCCTTGGTCTGTGTGAAAGATTGTTTCAAGGTCTTTATATCCTCTTTTTATTTTTTTGTCTAACATTTCTTTTAATGCTATTCTATGATTTTGAACATTACATCCATGTTTTGATTCTCTTACATCAGAACTTACTATTTCATTATTAAATACGTCTAAATAGAATGTCCAATCATATGCTTTTTTCTTAAACCAGAATGTTGTTGTATCTGATACAATTTTTTCAAATGGTCGCGTTGTTTTCCAATTGCCTTTTATTACATTCGGATATTTTATTGATTCTTCACCTGTTTTTTTATATTTATAATGTTTTGCACATGACTTGATTTTCAACTTTTTACAAACTTTATGTACTAAATTGTCTGATACTATCCATCCGGTTTCCCTTAATATAATCCTATTAATTCTTCTATATCCATAACTTGGTTTTCTTTTGTGAATGTCTTCTATTATTTCTTTTAATTCTAATCTATCTATTTCATATTTGTTTAATTTATCCTTATTATTTAACCATTTGTAATAACCACTTCTAGAGATTTTCATACATTCACATAATGACTTTATATTATATTCATTACTTAATTTAAATACTATTTCAAATTCGCTTTGTTTTATTTCCTGAATGTTACAATTGTACCATCTCCTTTCACAATGTATCCTTTTTTTAATCGTTCATTCTCAATTCTTAATTTCATATTTTCATATTCTAATTGTTCCATTGGACTCAATATTTTTCTTTTTGAATATTTTAAAAGTGGATTACCTGGTTTTCTTTTGTTTTCTAAACTTGATTCTCCGTATTGCAAATATTTTCTTACCCAATTTCTAATCATACTACTCTCAATATTTTCTTCTCTTGCTACTTGTTTTGAAGAGAATCCTTCTTCTGTAATTTTTTTTACAATTCTTAATTTTTCCTCTTTACTCCAATATTTGTTTTTTCCACCTTTGGGCCTTCCCATAAAATACACCTCCTTAATATAATTTTAACATAAAAAAATGAAAGTAGATTTTTGTGTCTACTTTCATTTTACCACTTCATGTAATCGTGAGTTTTTCTAAGCTTAAGTTAACTCCTAGCGGAGTTACAGTGAGTTAACATAACTTATTGTAATTTCGGGAGGAGTGTTTTTTTATGTTTGAAGAAGTATACAATGTGTTAAAAGAAGAAAATAGAGATAAAATATGATTACTATTCAGACTAGGTTGCAAAAAATCGAAATTACCCTTAAATTATTAATATTTTCTTGCATTAATAGGTATATTAATGATATAATTTATCATTGTAAAATAATTTAAAAGGAGAGAACATAAATGGATAGCAAATATGAGTATTTAGCTGATATAATATTTCCAGATATAAATGAAACTATAGATGATTTAGAAAAAAAATATCCTAGTAGAGAATTACCAGAAGGAGCAGAAGTTACAAGATTTGCACCATCACCAACTGGTTTTTTACATTCAGGTGCGTTATTTACAACTTTGGTAAATAAAAAAATAGCAAATCAAACAAATGGAATTTTCTATATTAGATTAGAGGATACTGACACTAAAAGGGAAATAGAAGGTAGTGCGGATATATTTTTAGAAGAACTTAAAGCTTTTGATTTAATGCCAGATGAAGGACTTCAAAGTGGTGGAAAAGAAATTGGACAGTATGGACCATATACTCAAAGTGCTAGAGAAAGAATATATAAAATATGTGCTAAGGATCTCATACGTAAGGGTCTTGCTTATCCTTGTTTTTGCACAAGTGAAGATTTAAATAAGTTAAGAACTATGCAGGAAAAGGAAAAAATAAGACCAGGATATTATGGAAGGTTTGCTAGATGTAGAAACTCTTCAGTAGATGAAATGATAGAACGAATTAAGAAGGGTGAAAAATACATATTAAGATTAAGGTCAGGAGGATCTCATTTAAAAAAAATTGCTTTTTCAGATAAAATTAGAGGTAAAATAGAACAAGCACAAAATGATCAAGATATAGTAATAATAAAATCAGATGGACTTCCTACATATCATTTTGCACATGTAGTAGATGATCATTTTATGAGAACAACATTAGTCGTAAGAGGAGAAGAATGGGTAGCATCAGTACCACTTCATTTAGAGCTTTTCTATGTACTTGGATTTAAACCTGTTAAATATGCACATGTTCCAACTATTATGAAATTAGATGGAGAAAGCAAAAGAAAGTTAAGTAAAAGAAAAGATCCTGAGGCGGCATGTTCATATTTCTTAGAAGCAGGCTATCCTACAGAAGCAATAATAGAGTATTTACTTACTATTATTAATTCAGATTTTGAACCATGGAGAAAACAAAATCCAGATAAACCAATTTCAGAATTTACTGTAAGACTTAATAAAATGAATGTTGCAGGTGCACTATTTGATATGGTCAAGATAAATGATATATCTAAAAATATAATTGGTAAAATGTCAAAAGAAGAACTATTTGATAAAGTAAATATTTGGGCAGAAAAATATAATAAGGAAATGAAAGCCTTAATTGATAGAGATCCTAGTTATATGAAAAAAATATTAGGAATTGAAAGAGATAATGTAGTTAAAGTTAGAAAAGATTTTGCTAAATATAATGATATTATGCCCAATATTTCATATATGTATAGTGATTTATTTGAAGAAGATATTAAAACTGGATATAATTTTGCAGACAATTTATCTAAAGCTGATATAACTGAAATTATATCAAAATATATCGATATAATTGATATAGATTTAGACAAAGATAGCTGGTTTTTGGTACTTAAAGATTTTACAGATTCTATTGGATATTGTTCTAATGTAAAAGAATATAAACAAAATAAAGAAAAGTATAAAGGAAGTATAGTAGATGTATCTGGAGTAATTAGAGTTGCTATTACAAACAGGCAAAATACACCAGACATATATAGTATAATGAAAGTTTTAGGAAAAGATGAAACTATAAGAAGATTAAATCTTTTAGCAAAATAACAAATTTTAATAAACTATTTGAAGAATTAAAATGTAAACTTGAAAAAGTAAAGGAGATGTAAAAAATGGCAAAAGAAAAGAAAAATTATGGTGAAACACTGAATTTACCAAAGACAGATTTTCCAATGCGTGGTAATCTGCCTGAAAGAGAACCTTTCTTTTTAGAAAGAATGGAAAATATGAAAGTATATGAAAGGGCATTGGAAAAAAATAAAGGAAATGGAAAAGATTTTATACTTCATGATGGACCTCCATATGCTAATGGAAATATACATTTAGGTCATGCATTTAATAAAATATTAAAGGATATTTGTGTTAAATACAAAACTATGCAAGGATATTATGCACCATATATTCCAGGTTGGGATACTCATGGTCTTCCTATAGAAAAGAAAGTGCAAAAAGAATTAGGAGTAAGTAAAGATAAAGTAGGAATTCCTAAATTTAGAGAGATTTGTAGAGATTATGCATTAGAACAAGTAGAACTTCAAAAAGAACAGTTTAAAAGGTTGGGTGGATTCGGTGATTATGAAAAAAGATATGTAACTTTAGATCCAGAATTTGAAGCAAAACAAATTGAAGTTTTTGGTGAAATGTATGAAAAAGGATATATATATAGAGATTTAAAACCTGTATATTGGTGTCAAGATTGTGCGACTGCACTTGCAGATGCTGAAATAGAATATGAAAATGATAAAACAACTTCTATATATGTTAAATTTAGAGTAGTAGATGACAAAGGCGTATTTAAAGATCAAGGAGATTTAAGCAAAATATACTTTGTTATATGGACTACTACTCCTTGGACAATACCTGGAAATCAAGCAGTAACAGTAAATAAAGATTTTGAGTATTCGTTAGTAGAAGTAAATATAAATGAAAAATACATTATAGCTTCTGAATTAGTAGATGAAGTGATGAAAGAAGCTAATATAGAAGAATTTACAGTGCTAGCTACGTATAAAGGTGAAGAATTTGAAAACATGCTACTTGCTCATCCAATTATAGATAAAAAATCTAGAGTTCTTTTAGGATCTGATAACGATTTGATAGTTACTCTTGATGCAGGAACAGGTTGTGTACATACAGCTCCAGGTCATGGACATGAAGATTATTTATGTTGTAAGAGATATGGGGACATTGAAATAATAGTACCTGTTGATGAAAAAGGATATATGACAGCAGAAGCTGGAGAATTTAAAGGATTATTATATAGTGAGGCAAATGATAAAATAATACAAAAACTAGACGAAATAGGAGCTTTAGTTGCTTCTAAAGAATTAGAACATCCATATCCACATTGCTGGAGATGTCATAAACCTATTATATATAGGGCAACTACACAGTGGTTTGCTTCAGTTGATAAATTTAGAAATGATGCACTAAAAGCAATAAAAGATGTTAATTGGTATCCAAAATGGGGCGAGGAGAGAATGACTAATATGGTGAAAGATAGAGCCGATTGGTGTGTATCACGTCAGAGAACATGGGGAGTACCAATTCCTATATTATATTGTGAAGATTGTGGCACGGAACTTATAAATAAGGATACAATAGAAGCTATTGTGAGACTTGTAAGAATAAATGGCTCAAATATTTGGTATGAAATGACTGCAGAACAAATTCTTAAAACAGTAAAGAATAAACAAGTATGTAAGTGTGGATGCAGTAAATATATTAAAGAAACTGATATAATGGATGTTTGGTTTGATTCAGGGACAACACATTTTTCAGTTTTGAACGATAAAAAAAGAGGACTTAAATGGCCAGCTACTCTATATTTAGAGGGAAATGATCAATATAGAGGATGGTTTCAATCATCACTTCTTACTTCTGTTGCACTTACAGGAAGAGCGCCATATGATAATGTAGTAACTCATGGATTTTTGATTGATGAAGAAAAGAGAAAAATGTCAAAATCTGCAGGTAACGGAATAAATCCTCAAGATGTTATAGAAAATTTTGGAGCAGATATACTTAGATTTTGGACTATATCATCTGATTATCATACTGATGTAAGGGTTTCAAATGATATATTAGCACAAGTTGCAGAAGTATACAAAAAGATAAGAAATACTAGTCGTTTTATGCTTGGTAATTTATACGATTTTAATCCTAATTTTGATTATGTAGAATATGAAAAAAGAGCAGAGATAGATAGATATATAATGTATAAAGCTAATAAACTAGTTACTCTTATTATAAATGCATATGAAAATTATGATTTTCATATTGTATACAATGAAGTTCATAAATTTGCTTCTTCTGAGCTTAGTAGTAAATATTTAGATGTTGTTAAAGACCCATTATATACTTTAAAACCAAATGATGAAACAAGAAGAGCAATTCAATCTACTATGTATGATATATTAAATATAATTACAAAATTAATAGCTCCAGTATTATCATTTACATCAGAAGAAATATGGTCATATATGGAACATGATTCTAAAAATAACGAGCCATCTGTATTTCTTACTAATATGCCTGAAGCAAACGATAAATATAATGATAATGAATTAGTGACAAAATGGGATAAAATATATGAAATAAGAGAAGAGTTATTATCTTATATAGAAAAAGCAAGAGCAGAGAAAAAAGTAGGTCATCCTTTAGATGCAATGGTTTCTATAACAGTAAATGAAAAAGAATTTGAGTTTATGAATTCTATAAAAGAAATATTAGAGATGATTTTAATAGTTTCAAGAGTAGAAGTAATAAAAGGAGAAAATAAATCTGTTAATGTAGATAAAGCACCAGGTTATAAATGTGCTAGATGTTGGAAATATGATGAAGATATTGGAAGGGATAAACACAATCCTGACATTTGTCCAAAATGCATAGCAAATACAAAATAGAATCACAAATCACCTTTATTTGTATAAAATATATAAAGGTGATTTTTTTATGAAAGAGATTTATGTGGATCACAGCGCAACTACTTATGTAAGAGAAGAAGTACTAAAAGAAATGTTACCATATTTTAGTGAAAAATTTGGTAATGCTTCTTCACAATATTCTATCGGAAGAGATGCTAAAAAGGCACTAGATATTGCAAGACACAAAGTGGCTGATGCTATAAATTCAGATTTTGATGAAATATATTTTACAAGTGGAGGAAGTGAATCAGATAACCTTATAATAAAAGGAATATCATATGCAAACAAAAACAAAGGAAATCATATTATAACAAGTAAGATAGAACATCCGGCAGTATTAAACACCTGTAAAGCTTTAGAAAAACAAGGGTTTAAAGTTACGTATTTACCAGTAGATGAGCATGGATTTGTAAAATTAGAAGAACTTAGAAATGCAATAAACGAGTCTACAATATTAATTTCTATTATGGCTGCAAACAATGAAATTGGTACATTACAAAACATAGAGGAAATAGGGAAAATAGCAAAATTTAAGGATGTATATTTTCATACTGATGCAGTTCAAGCAATTGGAAATGTTATAATTGATGTAAAGAAAATGAATATTGATGCTCTTAGTATGTCTGCGCATAAGTTTTATGGACCAAAAGGAATAGGAGCAAGCTATATAAAAAAAGGGATAAAATTTGATTCAATTATAGATGGTGGACATCAAGAATGTTCAAAAAGAGCAGGAACAGAAAATGTTCCGGCTATAGTGGGAATGGGTAAGGCTATTGAAATTGCAAGTAGTGAAATAGAAGATTACAATAAAAAACTAATAAATTTAAGAGATTATACTATAGATAAAGTTATTTCTGAAATAGAGGGTATAAAAATAAATGGTGATATTAAATACAGGCTTCCTGGAAATGTTAACTTGTCAATAGAAGGGGTAGAGTCAGAATCATTACTCTTAATGCTTGATATGAAAGGGATATGCGCATCTAGTGGTAGTGCTTGTACTTCAGGAACATTGAAGCCTTCTCATGTGCTTAAGGCAATTGGATTAAAAGATAATGAAGCAAATGGAACATTAAGAATATCATATGGTTATATAAATACAATAGATGATGCTAAAATTATAGTTGATGTTTTAAAAG
Source organism: uncultured Clostridia bacterium (assembly GCA_944388545.1). GTDB lineage: Bacteria > Bacillota > Clostridia > TANB77 > CAG-465 > CALXJE01. Next base: position 15,676 of record CALXJE010000012.1, on the reverse strand, counting down.
AAGTTATAAACAAGTTAAGAAATATGAAATAAAACAGGCAGAAAATATTCTACCTGTTTTTAGTTATTAAGAAATTGCTAGCTTTTCAAAGCGAATAAATGGAATGAAGTCCCTTGATACATAATTTAGTTTTTTAGGGAAAAACAATACAATCTCGTTTAGCTCAGAAGATAGCTTAGGAATATTAAAGCTTAATCTATTTTGCTCTAGCGAAATCTCAAACTTTTGTTTTGTTTCTGCTTCTTTTCCTGAATTTATAGTTTTAAATTGGATAATACCATTTAAAATGTAGTCAGAAAATAAGATAATTTCTACACGAGAAATATCTTTTAAGTTAGCATCTAGATTGTTGCGAATTGCAAAACCATATCCAACACAATCTTTATTAAAGTTCATAAAAGCATCGGTTTCAACGATACAAATAGTTTCTCCGAAGTTGCATTCATTTCCAAATGCAAAAGCAAAAAGTGTTTTAATTTCTTTCATAAAATGTCCTCCAATAAAATTATTTATGAAGTAATTATATATACATCATAAATTTATTATATCACTAATTCAATTGTTATGTCAACACATCTAGAAAAAGAATATATATTATATATCAATAAAATTATTATAATTCTTAAAAACATTATAGTATTTATATATATAATATGATAAAATATGCGAAGGTGAATAAAAAATGATAGATTTACATACTCATACAACATATTCAGATGGAACATTTAATGTGAAAGAACTTTTAAAAGAAGCGGATAAAACAGGAGTAACAATTCTTTCTATAACTGATCATGATAAAGTAGATGCATATATAGAGATGAGAAAATTTAATATTAGAGACTATTATTCAGGTAAATTGGTAATAGGAGCGGAATTTAGTATTGCTTATGAAGGTAAAAGAATGGAGCTATTAGGGTACGGGTTTGATATAGAAAAAGTTAAACCATGGCTTGAAAAAATGTATGATAAGAAAAAATTAATTAATGAAAACATAATAGAATTTAACGAAATATATGACATCTGTTTAGAAAAAGGAATAAAGGTTACTAAAGGATTAAAATATAATCCAGAAGATTATGCTGTTGATACAATATATTATGATATAATAAAATATGAAGAGAATAAAAAATTTTTTACAGAGGAAGAATGGAACAAAATAGATGTGTTTTGGAGAAAGTGTTCAAATAATAAAGATTTTATTCTTTATTGGGATTTTACTAAAAGAACACCTTCAGCTAAGGAAGTATCTGATTTAATAAGAAAAGCAGGAGGAAAAGTTTTTATAGCTCATATATTTAAATATCAAATAGATAATCATATAGCTATGCTTGATAGTCTACTTAAAGATAATATTATTGATGGCGTTGAGGTGTATTATTCTTTATTTTCGGAAAAACAAATAAAATATTTAGAGCAATATTGTAAAGAGAATAATTTACTCATGTCTGCTGGAACCGACTTTCATGGATTAAAAAAGCCTGAAAGAAAAATTGGCATAGGATATGGAAATATGAATGTAAAGGAAGATATAGTAGAAAACTGGATAAAAAATTTATTATTATAAAATGAATAATGTTTAAAATATAGAAAATAATATTAATATTATGAAGAGATTTTTTATATATGGATTTTTAGGATGTTCAATGGAAGTGTTCTGGACTGGTATAGCATCACTTTTTAAAGGAGATGCTAATCTTATGGCACATAGTAGTATATGGATGATTGTTATATATGGCCTTGCAATATTTTTAGAGCCTATTCAAAGTATTTTAAAAAATAAAAATTGGTTTATACGAGGTATAATATATATGATTTTAATATTTGTTGTTGAATATATGGCAGGGTTTGTATTAGATGTAATTGGGATAAAAGTATGGCAATATACTGATAATTTAAGTATACATGGATATATAACATTTAGTTTTGCTCCTTTATGGTTTATGGCAGGATTATTTTTTGAAAAAGTTAGAATATGGCTTGATAACGTTTCAAAAGTAGATACAGAACTTAGTTATGAGTAAATAATGTATATAGATATATAAAATAAAAATACTCCTAACAAATTATTTAATTTTGTTAGGAGTATTTTTGTATACTTTTAAGATATAAAGTGATATAATTTATAAAAAATATTTAATATACAATAGGAGTTAACAATGCTATATAAAACATATTATAATTCACCATTAGGAAATATCTTACTGGTTAGTAACGAGAATAGTCTAATAGGCCTATGGATAAAAAATCAAAAATATTATTTAGATAAAATACAAGAAGAGATGATAGAAAAAGACAACATAGATATATTAGTAAGAACTAAAACGTGGTTAGATAAATATTTTAAAGGTGAAAATCCAGATATATCTAGTATATCACTTGCGCCCATAGGGAATGAATTTAGACAAAATGTTTGGAAGATATTATGTGATATTCCTTATGGACAGACTATAACTTATGGAGAAATTGCTAAAAAAATTCAAGATAAGATGAATAAAAAAAGTATGTCAGCGCAAGCAATTGGAAATGCAGTAGGACATAATCCAATATCTATTATTATACCTTGTCATAGAGTAATAGGATCATCAGGAAATTTGACTGGGTATGCAGGTGGAATTGATAACAAAATAAAATTACTTGAGATAGAAAAAGTAGATATGTCCAATTTATTTATTCCAAAAGATAATAGAAACTAAATATATTATTATATTAAAAAAATTATAAATAGAGCTTTAAAATTAATTTTACATATATAATTAATTTGTGCTATTATTTATTAAAGCAGGTGAGAAGTATGGATATAGTTGAATATGAGAACAAATATTTAGAAGATGTGAGAGATTTACTTGTAGAATTAGAAGAATATATAATTTCAATTGATAAAGATAAATTAGATAGATTACATAAGGATTATAGAGAAAAAATGGCATTAATCGATTTGAAAGATGTAGAAAATAATAGTGGTAAATGCTATTTGGCTATTTTAAATAATAAAGTTGTTGGCTTAATAATGGGTATTATTCCAAAATATGATGAATTTGATTATTTAGATTATAAATGTCCTAAAAGAGGACTTATTACTGAATTAATTGTTTCACAAAAAACAAGAAGTAATGGAATAGGTAAAGAGTTGTTAAAAAAAATGGAAGATTATTTTAAATCACAAAAATGTAAATATATACTTGTAGATGTTTTTGCATATAATGAAAACGCAATAAATTTTTATAATAGAAATAATTATCATACAAGAATGTATACTGAAATAAAGAAGTTAGATTAAGGAATTTAGTCCTTTGTGTTAGTTAAAATTATGCAAGTGATTATATGATTAATCTCCTATGTTAAAAGAGGTGAAAAAAATTATTTTTCAATTAGAAACAAAAAATTTAATTTTAAGAAAAGCAAGATTTGAAGATTTAAATTTAATTTGGCAAAACGTATGGCAAGATAAAAGTATAGCAGAAAATATGTTATGGGAAGTAACTGACAATATTGATGATGCTAAAAAAAGAATGGAAAGAACAATAAAGTATCAAACCAGGCAATATGCTTATTTTATATGCTTAAAGAAAAATGATGAACCTATTGGATTTGCAGGAGTGTTTGAAAAAGAATATGGAATATATGAAGAAAGCGGAATATGTATTGCAAAAAAATATCAAGGTAAAGGATACGGAAAAGAAGTAGTTTCTGCTTTAAAAGATTTAGTATTTTCAAAACTTAATGGAGAAAGATTTATTTATGGTTGCTTTTCAACTAATGAAAAATCTAAAAAGGTTTGTTTATCTCAAGGTTTTAAATATTTGAAAAGTGAACCTCATACAAGAGAATATGATAAATTGAATTATATTTCAGATTATTACTATTTTGATAAAAATATGTATGAATCAGAAAAAGAAAAATTATTTTAATTAGTTAAAACAAAAGAAATACTAATTATTTAAGTTATATTTATTTTACTCTTTTTAATTACTAAAATATGAAAGGAAGATATTTATATGAAACAAGTACTATTTGCAACTGGAAATCCAAGCAAAGCTAAAAGATTTTCAAATGAATTATATAAAAAAGGAATTGAAGTTATTACACTTAATGATATTGATAAAGAAGTAGAAGTTGAAGAAAACGGAAAAAATGCAATAGAAAATGCACTAATAAAGGCTAGAGCATATTCAAAAGTTGTAAATATTCCAGTATTTGCAATGGATGACAATTTATATTTAGAAAATGTTCCAGAAGGAAAACAACCTGGAATGTACGTAAGACGTGTGAATGGAAAAAGACTATCTGATGACGAAATGATTGACCATTATACTAGATTAGCTAAAGAATATGGAATAGATGGTAAACTTACATGTAAATGGGTATATGGAATGGCTGTTATATGTGATAAAAAAGAAAGTACATACACTTGGAGTAAAGAAGATTTTTATTTGGTTGACAAACCATCAAATATAATAAATCCAGGGTATCCATTAAATACAATATCTATTAATAAAAAGTTAAATAAATATTTTACAGATATAACCGATGAGGACAAAGAAAAAATACAAGAAGATGAAAGTGATGTTATAGAATTTATTGTGAGTAATGTTTAATATTTATATTACAGTTATGTCGCTTAAACTCTTTTAGAAAATGAGGTAAAAAAATGAAATTAGTAACATTTCAATCATTAGATGCAGTAAAAGATTTATTTGAAAAAGGGTATCTGGAATGTAATAAATCAAAAATAGATTTAAAAAAACTAGGACCTACTTACGCGTGGGTGATAGAAAAAATGAATAAACAAGTAAAAAATAAGTTTAAGTCCTCATATCCATTATGGTGTTGGGTAAAATGTTATAATGGTATATGCCCACCAAAGAAAAAGGGATCAAAAGTAGAAGATTTTGATGTAAAAATAACTTTTTACAAAGAAGAAAAAGAGGTTTTTATAACAGATTTTAGAAGATATTCTTTTTTACTAAATAATATGTATATTCCTGACAACATTGATGATAAAAATAAATTTGATAATAAGTTAGATAAGTATAATATTACGAAAGAAGAATTAAAAGCTTATGTCAGATATGATAAATATGATAAACATAGAATAGATAATGAATTCTTAAATATATGTAGCGAAATTAGAGAAAGTTTTGATAAATGTATAACAAAAGATAGTAATATATTACAAGGTTGTGTATGGCGTATAAATTTAGATGAAATCGAAAAAATAGAAATTTTAAAGAATGATAATTATAGATATGGTTCTCTAAATCATATAAAAAGCAACGGTAAAAGAATTGATTGGATAAAAGATTATTATAGAAATTTAAAATAAAAAGAAAGTGATAATATTGAAAAAAATCAACATTTTTAAAAGAAATTAGTACATTTTATATAAAAAAGAGGTGAGTATGCATGAGTAATAAAATTATTGAAGTTCAAAATATTAAAGAAAGTCAAAATCAGATGACATTATAAGAAATTAGTTAAGAAATAGAATTACTTTGGAATTTTTAGGAAGATGGGAGTCAATTTATAATCCGAATTTTAATTCCGTCGAATTCGACGGGTTTAGAAAAAAATGCAGGACTTCATACATTTACATTAAGTGTTACTGAACGGTGTGAAAAAACAAATGCAATTGGAATTTATTCAAAATGTGGAAAATATGCTGGAACTTATGCTCATAAGGATATAGCATTCGAATTTGCTTCTTCAATAAGTCCAGTATTTAAATTATACCTAATAAAAGAATTTGAAAGACTAAAAAAATTAGAAAATCAAAATAGAGAATGGGATATTAAAAGAATACTTACAAAAAATAATTATTTAATACATGCAGATGATATTAAGAAGTATATATGCCAAATAATGATTTTTATAAAAATAAAGAATGGTTAAAATATGCTTAAGAAGCCGATATATTAAATGTTGCATTATTTAATACAACTGTTAAAAAATGGAGAGAACTTAATCCAAATTTGTCTAAAAATTCTAATTTAAGGGATTATACAACGATTAATGAACTAACAGTATTATCTAATCTAGAATCACATAATGCTGAATTAATAAAAGAAGGAAAAAGCAAAGAAGAAAGATTTGAAATCTTGAATGAAATTGCAAAGTATCAATTAAATATACTTAATAATGCTGAAAAAATAAAATTATTAGGGAACAGTAAGGATAATGAAGAATAAAGAGTTTCATTAGTGAAGAAGGTGATAATGATGAAAAAAAATAATGATAATGGATTGCATAAAAATGTAATCAACTGAGATAATACGGCAAATGCGAAAATGTACTCAAACCATTGAAAAATAAGACTTTTTTTATTTTATTATCTTTCGTAAAATAAGAAAAAGAATATAAGTTAAAAAAGATAGGAGATGATAAAATGTCAAAAGATTTGATAATTAGAAGCTCTACTGAAGAATTTATTACGTTTAAAGTTCAAGAAAAAGATAAGGGAATTCAAGTACGTTATGAAAATGAAACTTTATGGATGACGCAAAAAGCTATGGCTGAACTATTTAATTGTAGTAGTGATAATATTTCTTTACATTTAAAAAATATTTTTAAAGAGAATGAATTAGATAGCAATTCAGTTACCGAGGAATTCTCGGCAACTGCTTCTGATGGAAAAAAATATAAAATGAAGTTCTATAATTTAGATGCAATAATCTCAGTTGGATATAGAGTAAATTCTAAGAGAGCAACACAATTTAGAAGATGGGCAACACAAGTCTTAAAAACTTTTACAATTCAAGGATATGTATTAGATAAAGAGAGAATGAAAAACGGCTCTTTTATAGACAAAGACTATTTTGAAAAACTACTAGAAGAAATAAGAGAAATAAGATTGTCAGAAAGAAGATTTTACCAAAAAATAACTGACATTTATGCTACAAGTATTGATTACGATTCAAAATCTCCTATATCAATAGAGTTTTTTAAGAAAGTACAAAATAAAATGCACTTTGCAGTATCCCATCAAACAGCAGCAGAAATAATTTATAACAGAGCTGATTCAGAAAAAGAAAATATAGGACTTACTAATTGGGAAAAATTTCCTAATGGAAAGATAATGAAATCAGATGTAATTATTGCTAAAAATTATTTAAATAAGGAAGAAATAAGAGATTTAGAGGGAATTGTAAGTGCGTTTTTGGAATTGGCAGAAAATAGAGCGAGAAGACATATACCTATGACTATGGAAGACTGGGCAACAAGAATTGATAAATTTTTATTATCAGACGATAGAGATATATTAAAAGATGCAGGGAAAATATCACACGAAATAGCTTGTGATAAAGCACTAACAGAGTTTGAAAAATATCGAGTAAAACAAGATAAATTATATAAATCAGATTTTGATTTATTGATAGAAGAAGTAGAAAAAAGGAAGTAGAAAATAATGAATGAAAATAAAACAAACATAAACTGGTTTCCAGGGCATATGGTAAAAGCCATTAATGATATGAAAAGTAGTATAAAATTAGTAGATGTTGTTTGTGTAGTTTTAGATAGCCGAATACCAGATAGTTCAAAAAACAATATTATATTTGATATTGCAAAAGATAAACCTATAATACTAGTATTTAATAAGTGCGATTTAGCAGATATGAATAAATTAAATAAAAAAATAGATGAGTATAATAATAAGGGGTATGAAGTAGTTTTAACTAACGCTAATTTAGGACAAGGTATAAATGAGCTTTTAAATAAGATTTTAGAAGTTGGAAGCAACTATAAACATTCTAATAAATTAAGCAGTGAATATAAGAAAGTTACTCCAATATATAGAGTCCTTATATCTGGCATACCTAATGTCGGTAAATCAACTATTATAAATAAACTTGCAGGTAAAAGAACTGTAAATGTTGGAAATAAGCCAGGAGTTACTAAATCAAAACAATGGATAAGAATAGGAAAAAATATTGAACTTTTGGATACTCCTGGTATATTATGGCCAAAATTAGACGAAAATGATGCAGGAGTTAAACTTGCTATTACGGGCAATATTAAAGAAGAAATATTAGATATTGAAGAGCTTGCATTTTACCTTATTAAATATTTAAGACAAAATGAAATATATTTTAATATGCTAAAATTAAGATATGGAATAACAGAAGATGTATCCTCATGTGAAGATTATGAAATATTTGAAAAAATAGGAGAAAAAAGAGGAGCGTATTTAAAAGGAGCCACTATAGATTATAATAAAACTGCAAAAATAATATTAGATGAGTTTAAATCTGGAAAAATCGGTAAAATAAATTTAGAATAAGAGGTATGTAATGGGTAATGATTTTAATTTAACAAAAGAGCAGGAACAAGTAATTGAGGTTAAAAATAGAGATGTTTTAGTTTCTGCTTCAGCTGGAAGCGGTAAGACTTTTATTGTTGTTGAAAGGATAATAAATAGAGTAATAAATGATGGTATTGATGTAGATAAAATATTAGTAGTTACATTTACAAATGCTGCAGCGTCTGAACTTAAAGAAAGAATACTAAATAGATTTTATGATATTCTTAAAAAGAAAGATATATCAGATGAGAAAAAAACTCATGTAAAAAGACAATTAAGTTTAATAAATAGAGCGCAAATATGTACTATTCATTCTTTTTGTCTTAATGTTATAAGAAATAATTTCTTTATACTTAATATAGACCCAGGAGTAAGAACATTAGATGAAAATAAAGCTAAATTAATGGTATTAGAAAGTATAGATGAAATAATAGAAGAAGAATATGACAAAAAATCAGATGTGTTTTTAAAAGCATTATATATTTTTAAATCAGAAGAAAATTTAATAAATTACATAGAGAAATTGTATAATTTTTCTAGAAGCATGGTGGATCCTAAAAAATGGCTTGAAGATTCACTTAAAAGATATAACATAAATAACGATATAAAGGATTTATCTATAACAGACTTTGGAAAACAAATCATTTCTTTAGTAAAGCAGAAAGTAGAACTTATGTGTACTGAATTAGAAAATGTTTGTAATAAAATCCGTGATGATAAAGATTTTGAATCTAGACTTGATGTCCTTGAAAACATGTTAGAAAAATTAGAGAGTATAAAAAGTTTAAAATTATATGATGATCTCTATAATTATATTCAAAATAATCTGTTTTTTCAAAGACTTCCAAATAGTAAATGCGTAAATGAAGATTTAAAAAAAGAAGTGACAGATATAAAAAAGAAAATTACTTCGGAAATTGATAATATTTTAAAAATTATATATAAAGATACAAAAGGTATAGTGCAAGAACTAAATTCAATGCATGGTGTTTTAAAATGGCTTAATGATATTATACTAAGGTTAGATGAGATATATTATAGTAAAAAGAAGATTTCTGGTCAGATAGATTTTAATGATTATGAGCATTTGACATTAGAAATTTTAAAAAACAAGGAAATATGTAAAGAATATCAAAATAAATTTGAAGAAATATATATTGATGAATATCAGGATACATCGTATATACAAGAAACTATACTAAAAAATATATCAAGAAATAATAGAATAATGGTAGGCGACGTTAAACAAAGTATATATAGTTTTAGGAATGCAGAACCAAAATTATTTAATGAAAAATATTATGAATATCCAAATTATAATGATAAAGAAATAAAAGATAATAATCCTGTAAAAATAATATTATCAAAAAATTTTAGGAGCAGAGAAACAGTATTAAATAGTGTAAACGACGTATTTAAAAAGGTTATGTCTAAAAATATAGGAGAATGTGACTATAGTGACTTAGAATATCTTGTTTATGGAGAAGGATTTGATAAAATTACAGAAAAAAATAGTAGTACTGAAATTAATATAATTCAGACTGAAAATGAAGAATTAGATACTTCATTAGATGAATTAGAGGAAATATCAAGTATAGAAAAAGAAGCACATGCTATAGCAGATAAAATAGAAGAAATAATGAAAAGTGAATATAAATTATATGACTTAAAGGCAAAAAAATATAGGAATGTAGAATATAAAGATATTGTTATTTTACTAAGATCTATAGCAGGAAAAGCCAATATATATGAAGAAGTACTTAAATCTAAAAATATTCCTTGCTTTTCAGATGTATCGGATGGTTTCTATAATGGACAAGAAGTATTATTAATATTATCTTTACTTAAGGTAATAGACAATAGATATGATGATATAGCTCTTGTTAGTGTAATGTATAGTATAATTGGTAAATTCACATTAGATGAACTTATATGTATAAGAAACTATGATAAAAAATGTTACTTTTATGATTCCATGATTAAAGCATATAAAGAAAATATTAATAAAGATTTACATGATAAAATTGGCAAATTTCTAAAATTGATAGATAAAATAACAGTATATTTAAATACATATTCAATTGCTGAGACATTATATAAAATATACGAGGATACAGGTATATATTATTCTTTTTATTTAGAAGAAATGGGGAAACAAAAATGTGCTAATTTAGATAGTCTAATAGAAATTGCTAGGAATTTTGAAAAAGAAGAGAAGTCATCAATATATGAGTTTATTAATTATATTGAAAGTATGAAAGAAAGAAAAACTAAAGGAAATGATACTCCTAAACTTTTAGGTGAAGGAGAAAATGTAGTTAGAATTTTAACTATACATAAAAGTAAAGGATTAGAATATCCAATTGTATTTTTAGCAAATACGTCTAAAAAATACAATATATTAGATACTAGCGGTGAGCTCATTTTTGATAAAGAACTTGGAATAGGAATTGATATTTACAATATTGATATGGGAATATCCTACGCTTCAATTATAAAGCAAGCAATAAAGGAAAAAATTAAAGAAAAAACTTTATCGGAAGAAGAACGTTTGTTATATGTTGCTATGACAAGAGCAAAAGAAAAACTATTAATATATGGAACTGTTAAAAATTATGATAATTTTATAGATAAACTTATAATATCAGAAGCTGAAAAGATATCACCAGTAATAGTTAAAGAATGTAATAATTATTTAAAACTTATAATGCTTGCTGTAAATAATCAAGGTTCAGAAAATTTTAATATAAATGTAATAAATTATGATAATAATATAAGTAGTGAAAAAAAAATAAATGAAAATAGTATAGATAGAAGTTTAAGCATAAAGAATAGATTTTTACAGACTTGTAAGGAAAATAAAGTGCAAAAGAAAGAAATAAATATAGATTTTGAAAAGAATTATAGACACATAGAAAGTATAAATACTAAAAAGAAATATACAGTTACTGAAATAAAAACAGACAGTTATAAAAAAGAATTTAGTAATTTAATAATGGAAGATAACAGTTTACTAGAAAGCCTTAAACCAAAAGTAATAGAGGAAAATATATCTAATGTAAGTTATGGAACTATAATACATGAAATACTTGAGATGATTGATTACACTAATATAGATATTAATTACATAATAGACATGATAAACTTAAAGTTTAGGGGTATAAAAGGAGTAAATATAAAAAAGATACAGGAAAAAATATTAAATTATTTAAATAGTGATATAGTAAGAATTGTTAAAGATGCAAAACAAGTAAGAAAAGAACAACCATTTGTAATATATGATGATTTAAAAGATTTAAATGAAATTAATTTAAAAGAAAAGTCATACATACAAGGGGTTATAGATTTATTTGTTGTGACAAATAATAATAAGAGAATAATAGTTGATTTTAAAACAGATAAAGTAGAAAATTATAAAGAATTAGTAGATAAATATAAAGTGCAACTTGAAGTATATAAAAAAGGTATAGAATTATCATTAAATGAAAAAGTAGATGAAACATATATATATTCGTTTAATCTAGAAAAATTAATTAAATTAGATTAATAATACATTAAAGTATGTTAAATTTCTAGTAAAAATTAATATTATGTTGAAATATTTTTTTCTTTATTATAGAATATAATCAAATAATTAGTCTGGAGGAAGACAAAATATGATAAGTAAATCAAAAAAGAGTGCAATAGCATTAGTTTCTTTAGTTCTTATTATAATGATACTATTAATGATATCTGGAATAGTAACATATGTAAGTTATGATATTATTAAACAATCTAAGGAAACAGTATTTGCAAAAAATTCACAAGCAATATCTGATGCAGTAGAGGAATATTATGCTGTAAATGGCGATATCCCTGTATTAACAGGAGGTGTTGCAATTAGTGCTAGTGAATATGAAACTAGAATAGAGTCGTTAAAAGGAGATACTTTTTCTAAAATACTTCTAGAAGAAATAACAAAAAATAATGATGAAAATGCAACTTTTTATGAAATAGATATAACAAAAATAGGAATAGAAGATATGAAATATGGGATTAAAAAAGATAGTAATGATATATATTTAGTATCTAGTGATTCTTATACAGTATATTATTACCCGGGAACTAAAATTAATGGTGATATATACTTTTCAACTTCTAATATAATAAATAAAGATAGTTAATTATGGGAGGTTTCTTATGAATAAAAATAAAGGCATTTCACTCGTAGTATTAACAATAACAATAATTGTTATGATAATACTTGCATCTGTAGTTATATTTGTATCAGCAGATACATTAAATAATTCAAAAAAAGCAGCATTTGCATCGGACTTAGAAGTAATAGAGGATTTAGTAGATGAGTATTATTTAAATAATAATGAATTACCTATAATAGATACTACATCATATGATAAAACGAGTGTAGTTGCTTTAATAACAACAGCTTCTGATGTGCTTTCAGAAGAAATATCATCAAATTTAGATGATACTTCTCTTTTCTACGAAATAGATTTATCAAAGCTTCCTATTGATGAATCTAAAAGAGGTACTAGAGAAGGAGGAGATACAAAAGATATATATTTAGTAGCTACCAATAATTTTAATGTATACTATTTAAAGGGTGAAAAAATTGCAGGAGAATATTATTTTTCACTTACTGAAAAGCTTACAGGAAAAACCAAGATAAATAATAGTGAGAGTACTGATACATCAAGTGTTACGATAACTAATAAAACATCAAGCATTAAATTAACAAAGAGTACAAAAGAATGGACTAATAAATTAACTGTAAACATAAAGACAACATTAGAAGAAGGTGAAAGTTTAGCATATCACATAGCAAATGAAGAAGTATATTATCTTCAATCATCTGAAGAAGCTAATTTAAATATTACTGACTTTGTGGGTGCTATAGAACATTTTACAAATAAATTTTATAGCGATGAGGCAAATCAAGTTGTCAAGGTTATAAAATATAAAGATTATGACACTGTTAATCATACAGGAGAGATTTTAGCAGTGGCATCTATAAATATATCAAATTTGGATGTTTTATCTGGTGCTAATATTACATCATCTAATATATCATATACAAAATATGATAATTTTATACTAGCTAGCGTAAGCGGGTATACAGATTTAGGAGGAAGTGGCGTAAAAGAAGCAAGAGTGTTATATACTAAAAAAACAGAGAGCGATGGAACTACGAGCCCTTACTACGATAATTTACCTGCAACGATAACAAGTGAATATGTAAAAAATAACGGAAAATCTTCAGATCCTACAACTATAAAATTACCTTTAGATGTTAAAGAATATGCGTTAGTATTTATAGATAATGCTGGGAATATATCAAATATAGTAACGTGTGAGACTAAAACAGTTGTTGTAAAAGAAATAGCTATTTGGAATACAGATGCACCTACTGAAATATGTAGAATTAGCTATGAAGAAGGAATGACATGGGCAAAGTGGTGTGATTCAGAATATAATACAGAAGGCTGGTATGTCAATAATAATACAATTTATAGTGACACTTCTTTAGGAAGTGGAAAAATTACTGGTGTTACTACAGTGAATCCAACAGATGTTATTGATGAAAATAAAACGTATTATGGTATGGGTAATAATATAGTTTATAGAACGGGGCTATAAAAAATATAGTATTAATGTAAAAAATATATTCATTATTCTATAAAAATAAATTAACTATTAATAAGGAGTTGAATTAATGAAAAAAGGTATTACTGCTACAAGTGTGGTTATTATGGTAGTTGTTATATTTATTTTAGTTGGAACTATAAGCGTAGCATCATATAATAGCGTGCAAAATGCTAAAAAACTAGTATTTGCATTAGAAATATCAAACATACAAGAAGAAGTAGATAGTTTTGTAAAGGAATCAGAAGACTCAGAATATCCTACTACTCAAAATACATTTACTTTAGATTTATCTGGGGTAACAAGTTCTTCACTTAGCCAATTTGATGGAGAAACAAAAGATTCTAATAATCAAATTACACTATATGAAGTTGATTTAAGTATATTAGGAATAGAAGATACAGAATATGGGAATAATTTAAGAGAAAAAGATATATATGCATTATCTCTCGAAACAGGTAAAGTATATTATTTAGAAGGTGTAAAAAGTAAAGATAAAACTTATTATACTTTAACTCAAGATTTAATAGATATAAAAGAAAGAAATGAAAAAGAAGATGAGGAAGAAACAACATCATCAGCACCTACTATTACAACAGATGGATTTTTAGTAAACAAATTGTCTAATGGAGAAGAAGAGATATATTTGTCTAATATAAAAGCTGAAGGGGATAATATAAAAACGTTTAAATATGAACTGGGTATTATACCAGAAGAAACTGCAAAATCATATTTTTCAAGTAATGGTAAATCGATAAATAGAGATAGATTAAAAATAAGTAATGATACTAAAAACATGACTTTGTATGCTGAAAATATAAATGGAGAATATACAATTAAACATTGTTATTATTATCCGATAATTCCAGAAGGATTTATAGCATCAGATATAAAGGGAGAAGATAAAGTATCAGATGGCTTAGTAATATATGAAGGAACGGAGAAGGTATCGACAGATGCAGATGCAAAGACAACAAGAAATCAATTTGTATGGGTGCCAGTAGATATATCAGAGTTTAAGAGAACAGCATGGTCAAATAATGCACCAACAGGAACAATATCATCAAGTTATACAGAGCCATATTCATATAATACATCAATAACAGAAACAAATGATTTAACAGGAGAATATGCAGAGTATAAGAAGATGAAAGAAAGTGTAGAAAAATATGGAGGCTTTTATATAGGAAGATATGAAGCGGGAAGTGAAACTCAAAGGACAAATGTAGCAAATGGAACAACAAACATGGTAGTAAGAAAAGATGCATATGTATATAACTATGTAGGTTGGGGACCAAGCACGACATCAGTAGAAGGAGATATAACATATAATAGTTTAAATCAAGGGAAAGGAGCAGTAGAGCTATCAAGGAATTTATATGAAGCAAGCACTTCAGTAAAATCAACATTAATATATGGAGTTCAGTGGGATACAGCACTTAGGTTTATAGCAGATGAGGCACATAATGTAAATGATAGTTCGTCATGGGGAAACCATAGTAATAACCCAGATAGAACAACGGTAAGTCCAAACAGTCCTGCCAAAACAGGAGCACACGAAAATTGGAAGGCAAAGAATATATATGATATAGCAGGGAATGTACGTGAATGGACTATGGAGGCCTATAGTTATAATTACCGTGTTTATCGTGGTGGTAGCTGTAATACTACTGGCTCTAGCTATCCAGCATCGAGCTGTTACGGAAATAATCCGTCTTTGTGCAGCAGCAATAATGG
>CALXJE010000011.1 GCA_944388545.1 uncultured Clostridia bacterium | reverse complement strand
TGGCTAATATAAATGCAAAAAGACCAAATATAAAGAAAAATATGTTTAAAAGTTTGTTAAATGATAAAACCTTAATTGAGGTTTTATCAAATATTACAAGTTGTAACAATCGATGATATTTCCGTGATAATTAGGATTTAACTATTGATTATTTTTAATTTATATGTTAAAATATTTAGGTAAAAAATGACTTATGATGATTTTAAGGAGGTGCTATATAGCATGGCAAAGTGTGAAGTATGTTCAAAAGGATTAACATTTGGAAATAATGTCAGCCATTCAAATAGAAAAACTTCTAGAACAGTTAAATCAAATTTACAATCTGTAAAAATAAATGATAATGGAACAGTTAAAAATGTAAAGGTATGTACTAGATGTTTGAAATCTGGTAAAGTAGAAAGAGCTATGTAATTATTATTTAAAACGTCGTAACTGACGTTTTATTTTTATATATTTATAAATTGTAATTGACAGTTGCATTTTGTTTAATATATAATACTCAAAAAGGAGAGTTATATATGGAAGATAAAATAAAATTGTTTTTGCAATATGTAAAAAAAGAAAAAGAATTAATGTTAGAATTTGATAGAGAAGATGGAATTGATGTTGATGCAGAAGACTATTAATTATCGTTAGCATCAATAGATAGAGTTAGAGCATTTATTAATTATAGAAATATTAGAATAGAGGAAGCGTGGTATTCTAAACTTACAAGTGGAAATAATTCTAGAGAAATTGTAGAAAAACGATATGACTACGACGCTGAAAGATCAAGAAGACACTCGCTTGCATTAAATGCTATTAACGGTTTTAATTATTTTGCTGAAAATAATGGACTTCCTAAGTTTTATGATGGAGATACATTAAAAGCAAATGATATAGAAAACTATAAAAATATTGATATAAGAAAAAAAGAAACTGATTTCTTTTTGCAATTTATAGACACCTTAAATAGAACACCATATACAAAAATGAAGGAATATATGAATGTATCTGAGATAGAATCAGATGGTATAGAAAATTCTTTTATAAATGAGCTACGTTCAAATATTCAAAAAATAGATAGGGATTATGGTGTAGAAGAAGGACTTATAGATGATGATGGAGATATTAAATTTAAAGATGATGATAAATTTGATGGATATGGACTAGGATATTGACTTATGTAAACTTGTGTGGTAAAATATTATAGATAAGTTTATATATGTATAATAATATAAATATATATTATGGAGGGATAAAATGAATATTGAAGAAAATATTACTTTAGTTCAAAAGTTATTAAGTATAAATGGAGAATTAATTATTGATAAACTTAAAGGAAAAGAAGACAAAGAAAAATTTGAAGAAGAAAAAAGAATAGCAAAACAGCTTCATGAAAAAGGTATAGTCAATTTTGATTTTACATCTGATGAAGCTTTTGAGGAAAGTTTAAATAATTTCCTTGAGATTGTTAAATAATACATATGATTAGAAGATGTGAAAGTAAATTTTTAAAAAACAATTTACTATTTCACATCTTTTTATATTTGATATAAATAAATTAGACATACCTATTTTTTGCTTAAATTTTCATATTCTTTTAATTTTATTTTATATTCTAACATTTTTGTCAAATAATTATAATACCAATATTGTTGTTCATAAAACATAGTAGGACTTATTTGCATCATAGGTGAAAATGTAGCATCTTCACTAGTTATAGCAGGTTGAGTAGTAGTTTGCATATTTACATTATTAAAATTATATGGATCAAAAAATTGTTTATTTTCCAAAAAAACACCTCCTAAATGTATAATTAAATTAATTTAAAACATAATATATACATAACCTCATATTAAAACATTATCCCCCTTTAAAGAGACGATTATTTTTAAATCGTTTCTTTTTTATAATTAAATAAAAAATTAGAACATGTATTAAAAATATAGCAGTAACGATAAATAAATTACTTTTAAATAAATTATTATTTTCATAATTAAATAGATTAAGGTTTACCCTTTTAGTTATATTTACACATTCATATATTTGAGGTATGTTTATTAAAACATATGTAATTATTCCTGATAATATACCATGTAATAATTTTCCTTTAATTATTTTTTTTAATTTAAACTTACTGTTATATACGCAAGAAAAAATTTGAAATATAATGGAAAGAGAACAAAAGCCTAAAAAGAAGGATATAAATGTAAGTAGTAATTTTAAATCAATTGTAAGTTGTGCTAAATAATTTAAACCACTGGTAATTTCCATTATACAAAGAAGCATAGCTTTATACATACTAGGTATATATATAATTTCTGATGCAATTTTTAAAATATAATTATTAGATATGATAAATATAACCATAAATCCCAAAATTATGCCAAGAGTAGTTAATGTTTTAAAAATAGAATTAGTAATTATATCAAAATTAAGATTATAAAGTGGACTATTTGAATTACATAGGCTATAGTCGTTTCTACAGTTATATTTATAACTATATATTTTCCCTATTATAATAGAGGATATAATATGTGATAGTAAAAGCATAAATCCTATTTTTATATTAGAAAACATTCCGACACCAACACTTGACAATATAAAAGCAGGACTACCGTTATTTATAAATAGTAAAAGATATTCCCCCTCTTTATAACTAATTTTTTTTTCTTTATATAATTCGTTTACAAATCTAGCGCCATTTGGATAACCAAATAAAAATCCAAATAATATAGCTGCAGCTCCATAATCAGACACTTTGAAAAAGCACTGTATAATTTTAGTTGTTTTAGACGATATAATTAAATTAAAATATCCAGAAGATATAAGTATGTTGCTAAAGAGTATAAAAGGAAATAGAGATGGTACTATTATTTCTAAAAATATATTTACAACATTCGACATTATTTTAAAATTTAACTTTGAAAATATTAGAAAGTATGTTAAAATAGATAGTATAAAAATTAAAGAAATATTTTGAGTTATCTTATTTTTTTTATCTATATATAAAGAAACTATTTTCATATATTACACCTATATCGATTTTATGAAAAAGGAGAATTATTTATGCAATATAGTAAAGATTTCAAAGATTACGAACTTCTTGATATGGCAGGAGGAGAAAAACTTGAAAAATGGGGAGATTTTATCCTTATAAGGCCAGATCCCCAAGTAATATGGAATAAAAAATCAAGACCTGAATTATGGAAAAATGCAAATGCTAGATATATAAGAAGCAATACTGGTGGTGGACACTGGGAAATGCTTAAAGGGCTTGATAAAGACTGGCAGATAAAGTATAAAGAACTAGTATTTAATATTAAACCAATGGGCTTTAAACATACAGGTTTATTTCCAGAACATGCAGTAAACTGGGATAATATGATCGATAAAATTAAGATGGAAAAATTAAAAAGAAAAGATGATATAAAAGTACTAAATCTTTTTGCTTATACAGGAGGAGCTACAGTCGCTTGTGCTTATGCAGGAGCAAGTTGTTGTCATGTAGATTCATCAAAGGGTATGGTTTTATGGGCAAAAGAAAATCTATTAGCATCAGGTTTGCAAGATAGACCTGTTAGATTTATAGTAGATGATGTAGTGAAATTTGTAAAAAGAGAAATAAGACGTGGTAATAAGTACGATATAATTATAATGGATCCTCCTAGCTATGGAAGAGGTGCAAATGGCGAGATTTGGAGTATTGATAAAGATTTATACAATTTAGTAGAACTTTCTTCTAACTTGCTTTCAAAAAATCCGATACTTTTTTATATAAATACATATACAGGTGGACTGTCTGGAACAATTATAAGTAATATTTTAACAATGATATTAAAGGAAAAAAGACCGGATTTGTTAAAAAAATCAACAGTAGTATCAGATGAAATTGGAATTAAGATGAAAGACAATGATATGTTTTTACCTTGTGGAATAACAACAAAGTGGGAAATTTAAAATATTTAATATAAATATGTATCAGTAAAATTAGAAATAATTTACTCATCTTATGATAGACATTTTTCAGATACAAAAAAAACAGTATGTAACTGCTTATATAAATTAGCAGATATGTATAAAAGTTATAATATGACTTAGCACTTACAGGATCAGGGGCACTTTCCATATCTACATTTTTAGACTTACCTTTTATACAAGAAGTTATTGCGTGTAAAAGGTCAGTTGAAAAATATATACCTAATACTGATGTAGTTATTGAACTTGGTGGAGAAGATGCTAAAATAATATATTTTGATAAATCTATTGAACAGAGAATGAACGGAACATGTGCAGGAAGAACAGGTGCTTTTCTAGATCAAATGGCTTCTTTATTAAATACAGATACATCAGGACTTAATGAACTGGCCAAAGGATATAAAGAGATATATCCAATAGCTTCACGTTGTGGAGTGTTTGCAAAAACTGACATACAACCATTAATTAATGAAGGCGCTGCAAAAGAGGATAGAGCAGCATCTATATTTCAAGCAGTTGTAAATCAGACTATAAGTGGTCTTGCATGTGGTAGACCTATAAGGGGGAATGTAGCTTTTTTAGGAGGACCATTAAGATATTTATCAGAACTTAGACAAAGATAAAAATAAATTGTTAATTTACTTCTTGCATAAGTAATTATGTTATGATAATATATATACTATAATTGATATTTTAGGAGGATTTTATGTTATCAAAACCAAATGTAAGTGAATTAATAGACAAAGCAGATAGTAGATATGCAGTAGCTCTTGCAGTTGCAAAAAGGGCAAGACAAATTTCTAAAAGTAGATTAGAAGAAGGAGATCCTGACATTAGAGATGCTGTTGATAAAGCGGCTGTTGAATTGCAAGAAGGAAAAATTTCAATTGTTAAGGAGTAACATATGAAAAAAAGGAAAATAATTGCAATTACCGGAAATATTGCTAGTGGAAAATCTAAAGTAGTTAGAAAAATAGCAAATAGACTTGGTATGGGCACTTATTTTGCAAGTAAAAATTTTAGAAAACTTTCTAGAGATTACAACATGGATCTTGCAACATTTAATGAATATATAGAATGTAATCCAGAAATAGACAGAGCAATAGATAAAACAATGGCTGATTATCTTAATAATAATGATAATTTAGTAGTTGATTCTAGACTTGCTTGGTTTTTTGAGAAGGATGCTTTTAAAGTATTTATAACAGTGAATTTAAATGTTGCAGCATTAAGACTTGCTAAGGATTCTAAAAACAGAAATGTTGAGGATAAATATGATTCAATAGATGAAGCAAAAAATGCTATTATAAAAAGACAACGTTATGAAAGAGATAGGTATAAGAAAGAGTATGGAATTGATATACTAGATTATAGTAATTATGATTTAGTTATAGATTCAACAAACCTGTCTTCAGATGACATATCAAATATGATAATAGAACAATATAATGATTGGTTAAAAAATTAGGAGTTAGCTTTTTGCTAATTCCTAATTTATATATAAGGGTGGAAAATAAAAATGGTAGCTAAAGTTTTAGTGGATAGTACAATAAAAAAGTTAAATAGAGTATATGATTATCTTGTTCCAGATGAAATGAAAGAAAAAGTGCAAGTAGGAATGAGGGTTAATGTAAATTTTGGTAACGGAAAAGGAAGACAAATAGAAGGTGTTGTAGTAAAGCTTGAAGATAAGAATGAATTAGATAATAAAAAATTAAAATATATAGATGAGATTTTAGATACAGAAAGCTATTTAGATATAAAAAGATTGAGACTAGCTAAATGGATAGCAAAAATGTATTTTTGTAATGTATATGATGCATTTAAACTTATGTTGCCACCAGGTACAAATGGAATAGATAAGAGTAAAGATTTAGATGGTAAAATGATAAAGATGGTAAGACTTATAAAATCTCATGAAGAAATATTGGACGATATAGAATTTGAAAAAATTAAAAGCGCCAAACAGATAAAATTATTAAGATTTCTAATGGATTATGATTTTACTTCATTATCAGATATAATAAATGGACTTGGAATATCTAGAGCAGTAATAAAAACTGCTGAAAAAAATGGATATGTAGAAGTATATGACTTGCCAAAACCTGTTAAAGAAAATGACCATATAAAAAAAGATGATAAACTTAAGGCAACAAAAGAACAACAGTTTGTTATAGATAACATAAATATTAAACTAGAAAAAAATGAATATAACGAGTCACTACTTTATGGGGTTACAGGTAGTGGCAAGACAGAAGTATATCTTCAAGTTATAGATAAATGTTTAAGTCTTAATAAAAATGCTATAGTGTTAGTTCCAGAAATAGCGTTAACTCATCAAACAAAACAAAGATTTAAAGCAAGATTTGGTGATATAGTATCTGTTATTCATAGTAAAATGACAATATCTGAAAGAAAAAAAGAATGGAAAAGAATAAAAGAAAATAAAGCTAAAATAGTAATAGGACCACGATCTGCACTTTTTGTTCCTTTTTCTGATATTGGCCTTATAATAATAGACGAAGAACATGATTCAAGTTATTCTTCGTTTACAACACCTAAATACATTACACGTGAAGTAGCAGAATATATGGCCAGAGAATATAACGCATGTCTAATACTTGGTTCTGCAACACCTGATGTTGGAACAATGTATAGAGCATCTATAAGGCAAATAGATTTTTATAAACTAACAAAAAGACCAGGTTCCATTGAAAATCCAGAAGTTGAAATAGTAGATATGAAAGAAGAAACATTATTAGGTAATAAAATATTTAGTAATAGATTAAAAGAAGAAATACAAAAGAATTTAACTAATAAAGAGCAGACATTTTTGTTTTTAAATAGAAGAGGATTTGCATCATACGTTACTTGTTTAGATTGTGGACATATATTAAAGTGTAGAAATTGTGATGTTAGTTTAACCTATCATAAAAAATCTAATCTTTTGTTATGTCACTATTGTTCGTTTGTAGAAAATAATAAAAGTGAGTGCCCAAAATGTTTAGGGCATAATTTAAAACTAGGTAGTGTAGGGACGCAAAATATAGAAGAACAAGTAAAGGAAATTTTTCCTGAGGCTAAAGTTTTAAGAATGGATATGGATACTACAATAAAAAAAGGTATGCATGAAAAACTTATTGATGATTTTAAAGAAGGAAAAGCAGATATACTAGTAGGAACTCAAATGATAAGTAAAGGACATGATATAGAAAATGTAACCTTAGTTGGAGTATTAAATGCAGACTCTACTTTTGCTGGTAATGATTTTTTAGCTTCTCAAAGAGCTTTTCAAAATTTACTTCAAGTATCCGGACGAGCTGGAAGAGGTAGTAAAAAAGGAAGAGTAATTTTGCAAGCATATGATACAGAATCATACGTTTTAGAATGTGTTAAAAATAACAGTTATATAGATTTCTATAATAAAGAAATAGAATATAGAAAGATGTTTAAATATCCTCCATTTTGTGATATTGTTTTAATAGAAATAGCAGGTCCTTTTAAAACTGATGTTATAGAGGAAAGTACTAGATTATATAATATATTTAATGATAACAATAATAATTCATATACTATATATTCTCCAAAATCACCATTTATCCAGAAGATTAACAATAAATATAGAGTACATATTATTTTAAAACTTAATATTTCAAATAAAATATTGCAATTAATATATGAAAATCTGGAAAAATATGATAAAATAAAGAGGAAGAAAGTAACAATAAATATAACAAAAAATCCAACATATATTGGATAGGAGGAGTTAATTTTATGGCAATTAGAAATATACGAAAAGATACTGATGAAATACTTAGAAAAAAATCTAGAGAAGTAAAAAGCATTGATAATAAAATAAGAGAATTAGTACTTGATATGCTAGATACTATGTACAAAAACGACGGTGTGGGACTTGCTGCTCCACAAGTGGGAATGTTGAAAAGAATAATAGTCTATGATATAGGAGATGGACCTAAAGTCATGATAAATCCTGTAATTACTAAATGTTCTGGAAAGCAGTCAGAAGAAGAAGGATGTCTAAGTTCTCCTAATGTTTTTGGTATTGTAGATAGACCTGCAGTAGTACATGTAAAAGCTTTTGATATTGACGGAAAAGAGATATCTGTTAAAGCAAAAGAATTAGAAGCTATTGTAATATGTCATGAAACAGACCATCTAGATGGAGTATTATTTTTAGATAAAGCATATAATCTTTATACTGCAACACCTGAAGAGATAGCAGCTGCAAAAGAAGAAAGTAAAAAAGAAGTATCAAAGAATAGTAGGAAGAAAAAAACAAATAAAAGAAAAACGAAATAATAATTTGGAGGAAGAATATGAAAAAAGAAGATTTAAGAATAGTATTTATGGGTACACCAGAATTTGCTAAGAAATCTTTAGAAGAATTAATTGAAAATAAATATAACGTGGTTGGGGTTTTTTGTCAGCCTGATAGACCAGCAGGAAGAGGAATGAAACTTACTAAACCGCCTGTTAAAGTTTTAGCTGAAGAAAATAATATACCAGTGTATCAACCTGAGAAAATAAAAAATAATAATGAAGTAATAACTATATTAAATGATTTAAATCCTAATTTAATAATAGTAGTTGCATACGGTAAGATATTACCAGCTAGTATATTAAATTTGCCAAAATATGGGTGTATTAATGTACATGGATCTCTTCTTCCAAAATATAGAGGAGCGGCACCTATACAATGGTCGATAATTAACGGAGATACTGAAACGGGTATTACTACTATGTATATGGACGAAGGAATGGATACAGGAGATATGATATATAAAGTGGAACTTCCTATAGAAAATGATGATAATTATGAAACTCTTCATGATAAAATGGCAATACTAGGTTCAGTTATACTTAATAAAACTTTAGTGAAATTAGTTGAGTTAAATGGAAATCTTCCAAGAGAAAAGCAAGAAGGAGAATATACTATAGCTCCAATGATAAACAAAGATACTATGAAAATAGATTTTAGAAAAAATGGTAAACAAATTGTTGATCTAGTAAGAGGATTAAGTCCTGTACCTACTGCTTGGTGTAGTCTTGATGAAGATAGAATATATAAAGTATATGGCGCAGAATATGTAACCGAAGAGGAACTAGAAAAATTAGATAATGTTGATATAACTAATTATCATGATGTAGGACAGATAGTATATATGAATGATAAGAAAAATATTCTTGCTATAAGATGTAAAGACGGATATGTTAATTTATATGATATTAAACCAAAAAACTCAAAAAGAATGCTTGTTGGAGAATATTTAAGAGGAAGAAAAATTGAATATGGAGAAATATTTAAATAAGTATTGGTTTTAAATAAAATAATATTAGAAGCATTACAATTAATTTGTAGTGCTTCTTTTACTTGCCAAAATAGCCAGTAAATAGTATAATATATTAGAATAAAGGCAGGAGATACAATGATAAATATAAATGAGTTTACAGAACAAGAATTATCTGAATATATAGAAAGTTTAGGTGAAAAAAAATTTCATGCTAAACAAATATATAAATGGTTACATAGAGTAAATGTAGAGTCTTTTGATGAAATGACAGATATTTCTAAAAGTTTAAGAGAAAAATTAAAAATAAACTGCTATATAGATAAATTAGAAATAATAGAAGTACAAAAATCAATAGATGGAACTCATAAATTTTTAATAAAGTTACATGATAATAATGCAATAGAAACGGTATTTATGAAATATCATCATGGTAATACTTTATGTGTATCTAGTCAAGTTGGGTGCAAAATGGGATGTTCTTTTTGCGCATCAACTAAAGATAGGTTTGTAAGGAGTCTTTTAGCTTCAGAAATAGAAGGACAGGTAATTATAGTACAAAAATATATGAATGAGAAAATATCTAATATAGTATATATGGGTATAGGAGAACCTTTAGATAATTACGATAATGTCGTAAAATCTATAAAACAAATAAATAATCCTAATGGACTTGGAATAGGCGCAAGACACATCAGTTTATCAACATCTGGTATTGTACCTAATATTTATAAACTAGCAGATGAGAACATACAAGCAACTCTTTCTATTTCACTTCATGCTGTAACTGATGAAAAAAGAAAAGAGATAATGCCTATAGCAAAAAAATATTCTATAAAAGAGTTGCTAGATTCTTGTAGATATTATATAATGAAAACTGGTAGAAGAATAAGCTTTGAATATGCTTTAATAAACGGAATAAATGATACAAAAGAAGATGCTATTGCTCTTGGGAAATTATTAAGAGGAATGATTTCTCATGTTAATTTAATTCCAGTAAATGAAATAAAGGAACGTAATTATAAAAAAAGTTTAGAGAGCAATATAGAGAGTTTTATGAATACTTTAAATAGTATGGGAGTTGTTACTACAGTTAGAAGAGAACTAGGAAAGGATATAGATGCAGCATGTGGGCAACTTAGGCAAAAATATCTAGATAAAATAGATAGGTAAAAATATATAGGAGGTGCCAATATATGTATTTTGGACTTACAAATGTAGGTAACGTAAGAAAAAGAAATGAAGATTATATAGTTCAACATGATTTTAGTGATAATATTCATCTATATATCGTTTTGGATGGAGTTGGTGGAAATAATAGTGGTGACGTTGCAAGTAGAGTTACTGGACAAAAAGTACTTGAATACTTAGAAAATAATATAGATTTAAATAATATTAATCAAGATATCATTAAAGAAGCTGTTCAATATGCAAACAAAGAAATATATGATTTAAGTAATAGTAATAGAGACTATAGAGGAATGGGTACAACAATATCTTTATTATTACTTGATAAAAATACGGCATATTTCTTAAGTGTTGGTGATAGTAGAATATACAGTATTAAAGAGGGTATGTTTCAGATAACAGAAGATGATACATATATTAATGCATTATTAAAAGATAATATAATAAATAAAGAAGAGGCTAAAAATCATCCTCAGAAACATATGCTAGTTAATGCAATAGGAATAAATAAAAATCTGCAATGCTCTGTGTTTATAAAGGAAGTAAGACCAATGGATAAATTTTTATTATGTACAGATGGACTTACGAATATGCTTGATGATAAAGAAATTTTTACGATTATTAATAATAGTAAAAAAGAGAAAATTTGTGAAAGTTTAATTTTAATGGCAAACAAAAGAGGCGGAGCAGATAACATATCAGTAATGTATGTTGAATGTGAGTAATTATTAAAAGGAGTGGAACTTTAATGGATTTAGTAGGTAAAGAATTAGGAAATAGGTATGAAATATTAGAAAAAATAGGTGAAGGAGGAATGGCTACAGTATATAGAGCTAAGTGTAGACTCTTAAATAGATATGTAGCAGTAAAAGTATTAAAAGACGAATATTCTAAAGATACGTTATTCGTAAAAAGATTTAAAATAGAAGCACAATCGGCAGCAAGCCTTACACATCCTAACATAGTATCTGTATATGATGTAGGTGAAGATAATGGTGTAAACTACATAGTTATGGAACTTTTAGAAGGAGATACACTAAAAGACTATATAGAAAGAAAAGGTAAATTATCTGTAGACGAAACTATTAATTTATCTATACAAATAGCATCTGCTCTTGAAGCTGCGCATAAAGCAAAAATCGTTCATAGAGATATAAAGCCACAAAATATAGTATTAACAAGAAATATGACGCAGGCTAAAGTAACAGACTTTGGAATAGCTAAAATGAGTAGTACAGCGACCATAACGACATTAGGATCAAGCACAATAGGATCAGTACATTATTTTTCACCAGAACATGCTAAGGGAGGATATACTGATGAAAAATCAGATATATATTCTCTAGGAATAGTAATGTATGAAATGGCAACAGGAAAACTTCCGTTTAATGCTGAATCTCCAGTATCTGTCGCACTTAAACAAATACAAGAAAACCCTAAAATGCCACAGGAATTAAATCCAGAGATACCAAATTCTTTAAATAATATAATTTTAAAAGCAATGGCAAAAAATACAACAGATAGATATCAATCAGCAACAGAGTTATTAGATGATTTAACAAGTGCTAAACTTAACCCAGATCAAAAGTTTTTAAAATCTAATTCTGATATATCAACATCTGCAACTCAAGTAATTCCTATTGTTGGAATGCGAGACTTTGAAGAAAGAAAAGAAAATAATACAGAAACGGCTGTTCCTTCTAGGAAATTATCAAGAAGAGCAAATTACGCTGATGAAGAAAATATTAAAGAAATTGATACTAAAGAAGATAAATTAGAAGATGATAACAAAGATATTTTTGATAAACCTAAGAATAAAAAGAAAAATAAAAAATTAATGTTTACATTAATAGGTATAGGTATAGTTTGTATCGGTATAATAATAGGACTTATAGTAAATTTAGTACTTAAAGTAAAAGATGATGGGAAAACAACGATAACTGAAGCACCTGATTTAATAGGAAAAGTGTATGAAGAAGTTAAAGATGAATATGAAGAGCAAGGACTTGTAATAGCTTTAGAAAAATACGAATATAGCTCAGAATATGAGGATGGCCAAATTATTTCACAATCTATTGAAAAAGGAAAAACATTACCATCAAATAGAATTAGCGTAGTAGTAAGTAAAGGCGCAAAAGAAGTTGAGATGATAAATGTTGTAGGTAAAGATTATACAGTAGTAAAATATGATTTAGAAGCATTAGAGCTAGTTCCAGAATTTGAATTTAAAGTTGATTCGAAAGTTGCTGAAAATATTATAATATCTCAAGAAGTTGAGGCAGGAACTAAGTTAAAGGCAGGAGATACCGTAAAAATAATTGTAAGTAGTGGAAATGGCAAAAAGAAAGTCATAGTACCAAATGTTTTAACTATGACAGAGTCAGAAGCAAAATCAACACTTCAAGATTTAAACCTTAAAGTTAGTGTAACATATTCTGAAGATAGTAATAAATCAAATGGAATTGTTCTTTCTCAAAGTAAAAAGCAAAATGAGGAAGTAGATGAAGGAACACTTATAGAACTTACTGTAAATAGACTCCAGAAATCAAAAGTAGTTACAATTCCAGTAGCAAGTTATGTTGCAGAAGGTGAAGAAAAAGATGTTACTTTAAAGGTAGTTGCAAAGGTTGAGGGTGTTTCAAACACGATATATGAGAGAAAAGTATCAGCACCATATAATAGTGTTGATGTAAGTGTTAATGGTTATACAACTGCAACATTATCTATTTATATAGATGGTGTACTTAAAAACACTCAAAATGTAACATTCTAATTCATGGAGGAATTATATATTGTTAGCTAGAGTAGTGGAAATATTATTAGATAAATATAAAGTGAATATATTTGACGAAAAAAAAGATATATTTGTTAAAAGTAGAGGTAAGGTTAAAAATAAAGGCCGTATTAAAGTTGGAGATATAGTTGAACTTTCTAAAGTTAGTGATGAATACATAATAACTAATATATGTGAAAGAAAAAATGACTATATAAGACCACCGGTATCAAATATAGATTATATCTTTATAGTTATTGCAGCAGGAAATCCAAAACCGGATTTCTTGCTACTTGATAAGCAATTAATTATGGCAAAATACCACAATTCTATTCCTATAATTGTAGTAAATAAGACAGATTTAAAAGACTCTAATGAAATATCAAAGTATGTCTTAAATACTTATTCTAAACTAGGATATAAAGTTATTCTTACAAATACAGTTCAAGATAATTTATTAAATGAGGATTTATTTAAACAAATAAAAAAAGGAAGTTTGTGCGCATTCTCTGGGAATTCTGGTGTTGGAAAATCTAGTATAATATCTAAAATTAAGAAGGATGGAGAAGTTTTAAAAATAAATTCAATTTCTGATAAAACCGGTAGAGGAAGGCATACTACTAAGTCAGTTACAGTATATAAAATTTTAAATACAGAAAATGAGACCATATATTTTCTAGATACACCAGGTTTTTCTAGTTTTGAAGTAATTAATATATCTTGTAAAGAATTAAAAAACTATTTCACGGAATTTAATAATTACAAATGTGATTATAATGATTGCAAACATATAAATGAAAATAATAAATATTGTAAAGTAAAGAGTGCTGTTAATGATGGAAATATAGATAAACTAAGATATGAACACTATGTTAAAATATATGAAGAACTGAATGAAAAAGAAAAAAGATTATATAAATAAGGGGAAAGAGTATGGATAAAATTTTACCTTCTATATTAGGAGTTGATGATGTACAAGCATTTCTAGATACTTTAACTAATTTAAATAAACAAAAAATATCAAATATTCAAGAAATACATGTAGATATAATGGATGGAATATTTGTAGAAAATAGACATGAAAAATTAGATGATATAAAAATAGTTAAAAATAACGGGTATATTGCAGATGTACATTTAATGGTACAAAATCCAAAGCAAGAAATAGAGTATGCTGTAAAATTAGGAGCAGATAATATAACAATACATTATGAAATAGATAAATTTAAATATTTTCTTAATTTATTAATAAAATTAAAAAAAGAGATAAAAATAAATATAGGAGTGTCTGTATCTCCTCGGAACGGATATATCGCTTTTAAAACCATTTATAGATGAAATAGATAGTGTTTTGATAATGTCTGTTCGTCCTGGAAAAGGTGGACAGTCATTTATTAAAGAAAGTTATGATAAGATAAAAAAATTAAGAGAAATGTCAAAAAAAATTAAAATAATAGTTGATGGCGGTATAAATGATACTAACATTCATGAGATATTATTAAATGGTGCTGACAATGTGGTTGTTGGAAGTTATATTACATCAAATCTTAACGAAACAAGTAAAAACATTCAAAAACTTATATCAGTAATTTAATATTTTAATCTTGAAAAATATATATCCTATATGTATAATATGATTATAAAATTTTATGAAAAGAGAGGTATACAGATGAAAAAAATAGCGATTATGACAGCTGGAGGCGATTGTTGTGGTTTAAATGCTGCTGTAAAGACAATTGTTTGTGAAGCTAAAACCAAAGGTATAGAAGTTGTAGGAATATTAGATGGATATAAAGGATTTATAGAAGGTAGATACAAAGAACTTACTCTTGATGATGTTGCTGGTATTGAAAATATGGGAGGAACTATTTTAGGTTCTTCAAGTAAAGAATGCCCTTTTTATTATCTAATAGATAAAGAAAAAAATATATATGAAGATTTAACAGATAAAGGAATAGAAGCATTAAAAAATATGAATGTTGAAGGATTAATTGTTATAGGGGGAGATGGAACACTTGATTCTGCACGTGTTATTTCAGAAAGAGGAATGCCTACTATTGGAATTCCTAAAACAATTGATAATGATATGATAGCAAGCGATCCTACTATAGGATTTGATACAGCTGTAAGTAATAATGTTGAATGTATAGCAAAATTAAAATCAACGGCATATTCTCATAAAAGAGCAATGGTTGTTGAAATAATGGGAAGAACATCTGGTTATTTAACTTTATATAGCGGATTTGTATCAGGTGCAGATGTTATTTTGCTTCCAGAAAAGGATTATGATTTAGATATTGTATGTAATAAAGTAAAGGAAGCTGTAGGCAAAAATAGATATGCTATTGTGGCTGTATCTGAAGCAGCAAAGGAGATTGGAAAAAAAGAAACTATTTCTAAAATTGTAAAAGATAGTTTTGAGCAAAAAAGATATGGTGGTGTATCTGTAAATTTAGCAAAGGAAATTGAAGAAAGAACAGGAATTGAATCAAAAAGTGTTATATTAGGTCATATGCAAAGAGGTGGAGAAACTGTATTTTCTGATATAATACGCGCATCACTGCAAGCAGATTATGCATTAGAATTATTACTTAATAACGAAACCGGATATATAGTTGGAATGAAAGAAGGTAAACTTAGTAAAATGCAGTTTCCTAAAATAAGAGTGCCTAGGGTATTAGATATTGATAATAATGAACTAATAAAAACAGCTAAAAACATGGGAATTAGTTTTGGAATATAATATAAAAAATAACTTATATTAAAAGTATATAAGTTATTTTTTTATATATTACAAACAAATGTTTGACAGTGTATTATGTATATGTTATAATTAGCTCATAAAATATGGAGGTAATCATATGTTAAATACTAATGAACAAAAAATATTAGATTTTATAAAAAGTCAAATAAAAGAAAATGGCTATCCACCATCAGTAAGAGAAATAGGTGCAGCCGTAGGATTAAAATCTACATCCTCTGTACACTTATATTTAAATAGACTTGCTGAAAAGGGATATATATCTAAAAAAGGATTAAAGACTAGAGCAATAAAAGTTGTAGAAGAGGAAGGTAATAATGTGTTAGACAATAATGTTATTTCAATACCTTTAGTTGGAAATGTTGCTGCCGGTGCTCCGATTTTAGCAGAGCAAAATATAGAAGAATATTTTAGTATTCCATCTAGTTTTTTATCTAAATCATCTATAACTTCTAATACTTATATGTTAAAAGTAAAAGGAGAAAGTATGATAAATGTTGGTATATATGATGGGGACTATATAATTATATCGAAACAAAATACTGCTAATAATGGTGAAATTATTGTTGCTCTTATTGATAATGAAGCAACTGTTAAGACTTTTTATAAAGAAGATGGCTATATAAGATTACAACCTGAAAATGATACTATGGAACCCATAATTGTAAAAGATGTTCAAATACTGGGTAAAGTAGTGGGTTTATTTAGGAAATATTAATATATTAAAAAGTGTATGTTTATTTTAACATACATTATTTTATATATAAAAAAGATAATATTTAACACTTATAGTAATAACCTTGCATAGTATAAAGTATACCGGAGGTAATTACTATGAAATTAAAAAATATTAAAATTGGACTTGGTATTACAGGTTCTTTCTGCAATTTAAAAGATATAAAATCAGTTATAACAAACTTAAGAGATGAAGGAGCAGAAAAAATTATTCCTATTATTTCTTATAGTATTCAAGAAGAGATAAATAGGTTTGGAACTCCTAAAGAAACTATAAAGCAGTTGGAAGAATTAACAAGTAATAAAGTTGTAGATACTATATCTAAAGCTGAACCTATAGGGCCACAAAATTTAATAGATATATTAGTTATAGCACCTTGCACTGGTAATACAATAGCAAAGCTTTCTAATGCTATAACAGATACACCTGTACTTATGGCTGCAAAAAGTCATTTAAGAAATAATAAGCCAGTACTTCTTGGCATAGCAAGTAATGATGCTTTAGGAGCTAATGCCAAAAATATAGGCGAATTATTAAATACTAAAAACATATATTTTGTACCATTTAAACAGGATGATTATGAAAAGAAACCAAAATCATTAGTATATGATTTCAATCTATTAACTAACTCTATATTACAGGCCTTAGATAGTAAACAAATACAACCAATATTATTGTAATACATGAATTATTAGAGACGATTAAATCTCTAATAATTCTTATATATATTATGACAGTAAAATCATATAATTGCTTTTTTCTTTTTTTATGATATAATATAGTTATGTATTGTAATAACTTAGGAGGACTGTAATTTGAGAGCAAGTTTGATTACACTTGGATGTAATAAAAATCAAGTCGACAGTGAGATGATACTTTCATATATCTCATCTAAGGGAATAGAAATAACAGATAATTTAAATATAGCTGATATTATAGTTATTAATACTTGTGGATTTATAAATTCAGCAAAGGAAGAAGCAATAAGCGTAATACTTAATGCAATCGACTACAAATTACAAGGTAGTTGTAAACATATAATAGTTATAGGTTGTTTGGCAAAAAGGTATAAAAAAGAAATATATAAAGAACTACCAGAAGTCGACTTAGTAATAGGTGTTGATGAATATAATAATTTCGATACAATTTTTTCAAAATATTTTAATTTAAAAAATTTAAATTCTTGTCTAGATTTTAATAATAGAACTATATCTTCAGTATTTCCAATGGCCTATTTAAGAATTTCGGATGGATGTAATAATAGATGTAATTATTGTGCTATTCCACTTATAAGGGGTAATTTAAAGAGTAGAAAAATAGAAGATATAGTTTTTGAAGCAAAGCTTTTAGTAAAAAAAGGAATAAGAGAGTTATGTATAATTTCTCAAGATACTACATCTTATGGTATTGATTTATACGGTAAATGTGAGCTACGTAAACTTATTCAAGAAATTTCAAAAATAAAAGAATTA
The DNA here is from genome assembly GCA_944388545.1 of uncultured Clostridia bacterium. Lineage (GTDB taxonomy): Bacteria > Bacillota > Clostridia > TANB77 > CAG-465 > CALXJE01. Next base: position 33,497 of record CALXJE010000011.1, on the reverse strand, counting down.
AAATGGATTAGAGTACTTTATATGTATCCTGGTAAGGTAGATGATGAACTATTACAAGAATTTATAGAAAATAATAAAGTATGTAGATATTTCGACATACCTATTCAACATATTTCTGATAAAATGTTAAAACTTATGAATAGACATACTACAAAAGAAGAAATATATGATTTAGTAAGTAAAATTAGAGAAAAGTTACCAGATGCAATTATACGAACAACTGTTATGGTAGGTTACCAACAAGAATCAGAAGAAGACTTTGAAGAATTAAAACAAGGTATTATAGATTTAAAATTTGATAGATTAGGTGCTTTTACTTTTTCTAAGGAAGAAGATACACCTGCAACTAAGATATCAGGAGATATTGAAGAAAAAATAAAAGAAAAAAGGTACGATGAAATAATGATACTTCAGCAAAGTATAATTGCAAAAAAAATGAAAGAATTAATTGGTAAAGAATATGAAGTGATTGTAGAAGATGTAACAGAGGATAATCAGTATTTTATTTGCAGGTCATATATGGATGCACCCGATGTAGACCCAAGAATATTTATAAAGCTAAAACCTAATATTCAAAACGTTATAGTGGGTGAATATTACAAAGTAATATTAAAAGATATAAAAGGTTATGATTTTATAGCCGATTTAAAGGAGGATATTAATGTATAGTAGAGAAGATTTAAAAAAATCAACATTAACAGAGTTAAGAGAAATTGCAGATAAAATAAAAGTAGAAGGATATGAAAGATTAAAGAAGGAATACTTAATAGAAGAAATTGTAAAGATGTTAGAAGAAAAAGAGGAATTAGACGTAAAAAATGATATTCAAATAGAAAATACGGAAACTGATTATATTACAGAGGGAACATTAGAAGTTCTTCCTGATGGTTATGGATTTTTAAGAAGTGACAATTACTTGTCAGGTAGCAAAGATATATATGTATCTGCTGTTCAAATAAGAAGATTCAATTTGTCTAGCGGAGATACCTTAAGAGGAATTGCTAGATTTACTACTGATCCACAAAACAAATTTCCATCAATGATTTATATACAATCAATAAATGGTGATAGTATAGAGGTAGCATTAAAAAGAAAATCATTCGAAGCACTTATACCTATATATCCGAATGAAAGATTAAAATTAGAAAATGAAAATACTCCTATTTCTATGCGAATTATTGATATTTTAGCACCTATAGGAAAAGGACAAAGAGGGTTAATTGTCGCGCCTCCAAAAGCAGGAAAAACAACAATATTAAAACAAATTGCAAATAGTATATCAAAAAATAATCCAGAAGTTAAAATGCTTGTTTTACTTATAGATGAAAGACCAGAGGAGGTTACTGATATTGAAAGATCAATAGATGCAGAAGTGATTTCTTCTACATTTGATGAAGCTCCAGAACACCATATAAAAGTTGCCAAAATGGTGCTTGAAAGAGCAAAAAGACTTGTAGAACATAATAAAGATGTCGTTATATTATTAGATAGTATAACTCGTCTTACTAGAGCAAATAACTTGTCTGTAGAACCATCTGGTAGAACATTATCAGGAGGCCTTGATCCTGCTTGTTTACATTTTCCAAAGAAGTTTTTTGGAGCAGCAAGAAATATAGAAAAGGGAGGAAGCTTAACTATTTTAGGTACTGCATTAATAGATACAGGTAGTAGAATGGATGATATTATATTTGAAGAATTTAAGGGAACAGGTAATATGGAAATACACTTAGATAGAAAATTAAGTGAAAGAAGAATTTTCCCTTCAATAGATATAAATAAGTCTGGAAGTAGAAGAGAGGATTTATTGCTTGAAGCTGACGAAATGGAAGCTAGTAGTACAATTCATAGATTGCTATCTTCTAAAAATGGTATTCAATCTTTAGAAACTACTGAAAAAATATTAAATATGTTTGTTAAAACTAAAAACAATAAAGAATTTATAGATATGCTAAATAAATCTGTTGTTAAAAAAAAGAAAGAAAGTTAACTATCGAGAAAAAATTACACATCAGTAAGTAAAAATATGTTTGTTTTGAATACCAAGTTTGACTTGGTATTTCATTTTATATAATATATATTAATTAAAGTTGACATAAGCTAGGTTTGATGATATAATTGTTAAAAAATTAATATATCCTGATAATAATTTAAAGGAGTGTTGTAATATGAGTAAAGTTAGTATAATTACTAAAAAAGGTGTCAAAAGAGAAGGTAAAGTTGTTATTCCATTTGAGTTTGATGATATTATGCAAGCAACAGTGGACGGAAAGAAAAGTCAAGAGATTTTCTTAACAATTAATAATGATTTATTAGGTTTAGCTAAAATTATTAAAAAAGAAAATGGGAAAGAAACCTATTTATTTACAGATAATGATTATCATGAAATAGAAGACTTTAAAAACAATGTGGCTATTATATCAATATATGATGAAAGATTTGGAAATAAATATGGTCTTATAGACATTAATCTTAATATCTTACTTGATTGTAAATATGATAAAATTACATTTCTTGATGATAAACTTTTCCTAGTTGATATTCGTGGAAAATATGGAGTATACAAATTAGGAGATAAGACAGATAAATTAATTATTCCGTGTAATTTCAGTAAAATAACTTTAATTGATAGAAACAAATTACAACTTGATTTATAAGTATTTTGAGGTAGAGATTAATTTCTCTATCTCTTTTTTACTATAAATTAATTGTAAATACAAAAAGTTTTACTTTTTATCTTGTTTTTATTTATTCTATGTGTTAAAATATTTAAGTAAAATGTTAATTTATCGCTTAAAGGAGGGACAAATAATGAAAAAAGATATTCAACCAAAGTATGAAAAAGCTACTATAACTTGTGCTTGCGGTAATGTAATAGAAACTAAATCAACTAAAACTGATATGAAAACAGATACATGTAGTGCATGTCATCCGTTTTTCACAGGTCAAAAACAAGCAGTATCATCAAAAGGTAGAGCAGCTAAATTTATGGAAAAATACGGAAACAAATAATATGTATATATTGGGATGCTACTTAATCTAGTATCCCTTTTGTTATATATAAAGGAGGAAAAATGGGATTAAATGATGTAGCTCTAATGTACGATTTTGATGGTACATTGGCAAAGGGTAATATACAAGAATATAATTTTATACCAGCTTTAAATATGACAAGTGACTCCTTTTGGAAAGAAGTATCTAATTTAGCAAGGAAAAATAATATGGACTCTGTATTAGCATATATGTATTTAATGCTTAAAAAAGCAGATATGGCCAATATTTCTATAAAGAAATCGTCTTTTTTTGAATATGGAAAAAATATTTATTTTTACGAAGGAGTAACTGATTGGTTTAAAAGTATAAACGAGTACGGAGCCTCTTTAGGTCTTAATATTCATCATTATATTATTTCATCAGGAATTAAAGAGATGATTGAGGGAACAGAAATAGCAAATAATTTTGACAGAATATATGCCTGCAGTTATATGTATAACATAGACAATATAGCAAAATGGCCGGCTTTATGTGTTAATTACACTAACAAAACGCAGTTTTTATTTAGAATAAATAAAGGAGTATTAGATGTTTATGATGCTAAGGTAAATGATTATATGAAAGAAGAAGAAAAGAATATTAAATTTTCTAATATGATATATTTAGGAGATGGTGAAACTGATATTCCTTGTATGAAACTTGTTAAAAACTTTGGGGGTAAATCTATTGCAGTATATGATTCAATGCAAAGAAAAAAAGTTGCAGAAAAAATGTTTAATGACGGACGAGTTAATTATTATGCAGAAGCTGATTATAGAGATGGAGAAAAATTAAATGAATATATAAAAGAATGCTTAAATGAAATTGCGTTAAAGGTGGAAAATAAATAATGAATATAACTGAAATATATGAGAAAGCAAATAAATACGACTTCTCTAATATAGATATTTGTACTAAAAATCAAGCTATAAATTTAATTATATGTCATATTAAAAAAATTAATATGACTAAATTTTATACTAGCATGAATGAAATAATATTAAGTAAAGAAGAAGTAACTATTCTGTTTAAGTATTTAGATGAACTTATATACAATAAAATACCTTTGCAGTATATTATTGGTGAAGTTCCTTTCTATAAAGAGAAATATATTGTAACAAAAGATGTTCTTATTCCTAGACAAGATACTGAAATATTAGTAGACAAAGCTATAGCATATATTAATAGGTATAATTTAAAAAATGCGTTAGATTTATGCAGCGGAAGTGGAGCTATAGGAATATCTATTTCAAATAATTCTAAAATAAATTGTATGCATTTTGTAGATGTGTCAAAAAACGCTTTAGAAATAATAAATAAAAATATAATTAAAAATGATGTAACAGTAGATACTAAAATTATATATTCTAATTTATTTGAAAATCTAATGACAACAGGATATAAATACGATATAATAGTTTCAAATCCTCCATATATACCAACTAATGATATAGATAATCTTTCTGAATATGTAAAAAGAGAACCTAGACTAGCGCTTGACGGAGGTATATCAGGTCTTGATTTTTATATAAAAATAATAGATAAAGCAAGAGATTTCTTAAAAGATAATGGATATTTGATGTTTGAAATTGGATACAATCAAATGGAAAGTCTTAGTAAAATTTTTAGTAATTATGTAGAATATGAAATATTAGAAAAAGTAAAGGATTTAAATTTGAATGATAGGGTGATAATATGTCGTTTTCACAAAATATAAAAGACGAAATATTAAATGTTAAAAGTAATAGAAAGTGTTGTAGTAAAGTTCAAAGAGATGCGGAACTTTTAACTGAAAACGAAGATATTAATATACAAGAGTTAAAAAGATATATAAAGAAAAATAACTGCTGTAAAAAAGCCTTTTTAAGAGGGATATTTTTAGGTAGTGGATGCATAGTAGATCCTAATACAGATTATCATTTTGAGATAACTACAAAATCAAAGAAAAATGCCAATGCACTTTTAGACATTTTAAATAATTTAATTGGTTTTGAAGCAAAACTTTTAAAGAGAAACAATAATCTTTATGTTATATATATTAAAGACTCTGATCAAATATCTATGGCTATTTCATATCTTGGAGCAAATAAGGCACTACTTACATATGAGAATATAAGAGTAGAGAGAAGTATAAAAAATAATATTAATAGAAATATAAATTGTGAAACTGCTAATATGAGTAAAACTATAACGGCCGCATATAAGCAAATAAAAGCTATTGAAAAACTTGAAAAAGAAGGAAAACTAGAAAGACTTCCTGCTCAACTTAAAGATATAGCTTTACTTAGAAAGAAGCATCCTGATATGAGTTTAGAAGATTTAAGTAAATTATGTAATGATAAAATTACAAAGTCTGGTGTAAATCATAGATTAAAAAAAATTATTGATATAGCAAATAATTTAGACTAGAAAGGATAGTATATTTTATGAATAATGAATTGTCTATATATGTACATATACCATTTTGCAAGTCAAAATGCTATTATTGTGATTTTTGTTCAAGTGATAGGGAAGATGAGGAAACAATATCAAATTATATAGAAGCATTAATTAAGGAAATATTAAATAATGCAGAGATTCTTTCAGAATACAAAATAAAAACTATATATTTTGGCGGTGGCACTCCATCATATATAGAACCAAAATATATAGAAAAAATATTAAGCGTTATTAAATTATTTACATCAGATGTTATAGAAGAAATAACTATTGAACTTAACCCTGCAGATTGTACATATGAAAGATTAATGCAGTATGTCAAAATGGGTATTAACAGATATAGTTTGGGCATGCAATCTGCCAATAATGATATTTTAAAAATAATAGGTAGAAGACATTCAAAAGAAGATGTTGTAACAGCATACAATAATATGATGAAAGCTAATATATCTAACATATCTACAGATGTTATAACTGGACTTGCCAATGATACATTAGATTCATTTAAAGAAACCTTAAACTTTATAATTAAATTAGGAGATGGTATAAAGCATATATCAACGTATAGCTTAGAAGTGCATGAAGACACAAAACTTGCTACTTTAATTGATGCAAATTTTGTTAATTTACCAACAGAAGATGAAGAAAGAGAAATGAATAGTATGACAACTAGTATTTTAGCAAAAAATGGATATAATATGTATGAGATATCTAATTATTCTAAGGAAGGTTATGAATCAAAGCATAACCTTAATTATTGGAATCAAGGATATTATCTTGGATTTGGAGTTTCAGCAGCAAGTTATATAAACGGTAAAAGATACTCTAATATATGTAATATAAAAGAATATATAAATAAAATTAATAATTTTGAAGATGTGGTAAAAGAAACTGAGGAATTAGATAAACTGGATACATTAAGAGAATATATTATTCTCAAATTAAGATTAATTAAAGGAATAGATATAAAGGAATTTAAAAGTAAATTTAAAATAGATATATTTGATATGTTTAAAACAGAAATTGATGAACTTTTAAATAAAAAATTACTTGAGTTTAAAGAAGATAGACTATATTTAACTACTTATGGCAGAGATGTTGCTAATATAGTATGGGAAAAGTTTATTTAAGATAAAAGAGAGGGAATTATGGAAAAAAATAAAGAAAAGTTTTTAATAATTGATGGTAATAGTATAATGAATAGAGCATTTTATGGTATTAAATTATTATCTACAAAAGATGGTCTTTATACAAATGCAGTTTATGGATTTTTAAATATATATTATATGATATTAGATAAATTAATGCCAGATTATGTCGCAGTAGCATTTGATTTAAAATCACCTACATTTAGACATGAAATGTTTGTTGATTATAAAGCACATAGAAAAATGATGCCAGATGAACTTAAAGTTCAAATGCCAATAATAAAAGATGTTCTTCGAGCAATGAATGTCCCTATATTTGAAATAGAAGGTTTCGAAGCAGATGATGTACTAGGAACAATTGCAAATAAAAATACAAAAAACAATATATTTACATATGTTTTAACAGGTGATAAAGACTCTCTTCAACTTATATCAGATACTACTAATGTAATAATACCTGTGACAAAGATGGGAAGAACAGAGTATACAATATATACTACTCAACTTTTAAAAGAAAAACAAGGAATAACTCCTAAACAAGTTATAGACATAAAATCATTAATGGGTGATTCTTCTGATAATATACCAGGTGTTCCTGGAATAGGAGAGAAAACAGCTTATGCACTAATTGCTAAATATCATAGTTTAGATAATATTTATAAAAATATTTCGAATATAGAATGCAGTCCATCTGCTAAGAAAAAACTTATAGAAAATAAAGATATAGCTTTTTTAAGTTATAAATTAGCTACAATAGATTTAAATGTTCCAATAAGTTTAGACTATAATTTATTAAGATTAACAGATGTAGATGTTCCTAAACTTACAAGTATTTTTGAAAGATTATCATTTAAAAAATTTTTAGAAAGATATCACATAGATGGAACAACTATGCCTAAAACTGATAACAATATTGAATTTTTTAAAAAATTTGATGCTAAAAACATAATAGATTTATCAAATGATTTTTCGTTATTTAGTGTATATACTGAAAATATACTAAATGAAAATGAAAGCGACTTAGATAAAAATATGTATATAACTTTACTTAATTCTAAAAATATGCAGTTAAATGATATTTTAGCTATATATGTAAACGAAAAAATGTTTTATGTTGAATTAAGTAAAAGTGATATTAAAGAAGATATTTTAAGAAAAGTAGCAGAAACTCCTATCTCTAAAGTGGGGTATGATTTAAAAAATATATATAAAATTTGTTTTAAAAACAACATTGATAAATTTAATAATTTTACATCTGATATTAAAATTGCATATTATTTACTTCATTCTACAGAAAACAATTATGAAATAGAAAATATTTCATATAATTTACTAAGTGTAAATATGCCTTATGAAAATAATGAAAAAGAGAAAATAGAAGAAAAAGAGTTTCAAACATCTTTATTTGATAATGTATTTAACCAATCTAAAATAAAACCTAAAGGAACTTTATCAGCTATTCAAAAGAAATATATTTATGCAGTGCTTAAATCTATTAAAGAGTTAAACAGTATACTTTTAAATAAAATAGAAGAATTAAATATGTCAAAATTATATTATGATATAGAAATGCCACTTATAGAGACACTTGCAGATATAGAAAAAAATGGAATGTATATAAATAAAGATAGATTAATAAAGTTTGGAGAATTCTTATCTCAAGATATAAAAAATTTAGAAAAAAAGATATATTTTATAGCAAATGAGTCTTTTAACATAAATTCACCAGCGCAGCTTGGCAAAGTATTATTTGAAAATCTAAATCTTCCAGTGGTCAGAAAAACTAAAAATGGTTATTCTACAGATAAGGAAACTTTAGAATCATTATTAGATAAACATGAAATAATACAACATATTTTAGAATATAGAACTTTAACTAAATTAAAAAATACTTATGTAGATGCATTACTAGATTGTATAGAAAAAGATGGTAGAGTACATACTACATTTATGCAAACAGTAACATCTACAGGTAGACTTAGTAGTATAGAACCAAATCTTCAAAATATTCCTGTAAGAACAGATCTTGGCGCTAAAATTAGAGAATGCTTTGAGGCTCAAGGTAAAAATAATATAATTATAGATGCTGACTATAGTCAAATAGAGCTTAGAGTACTTGCTCATATGGCAAATGATGAAATTATGATAAATGCATTTAAAGAAGGCAAAGACATACATTCTATTACTGCATCTCAGGTTTTTGATGTACCAATAGAAGAAGTAGATAACGAGCTTAGGACTAAAGCAAAAGCTGTTAATTTTGGAATAGTATATGGTATAAGTGGTTTTGGACTTGCAAAAAACATTAATTCAACTAGAGCAGAAGCAACTAAATATATAGAAAACTATTTAAATAAATATTATAAAGTAAAAAAATTCATGGAAAAAAGTATTAAAAACGGTAAAGAAAAAGGTTATGTTTCAACTTTATTTGGAAGGATAAGATATACTGATGAATTAAAAGCAAGTAATAGAAACACTGTTATGTTTGGTGAGAGAATTGCAATGAATACACCTATACAAGGAACGGCAGCCGATATTATAAAAAAAGCGATGAATGAATTATATGTGAAATTAAAAAAGAAAAAATTAAAAGCTAAAATTATAATGCAAGTGCATGATGAGTTATTAGTAGAAGCACCTGAAGAAGAAAAAGATATAGTAATTGATATAATGAAAAATTGCATGCAAAAAGTTATAAAATTAAAGGTACCATTAGAAGTATCTATAAATACCGGAAAAACGTGGAGTGAAGCAAAATAATAATGAATATTAATATAAAATATTTTAAAAGTTTATTAAATATATTAATAATAGTAGTTCTATTAATTATTCTCGTAATATTAGGATTTAGATTTATATATAAAAAATATGTTTATCCTACTAAATATAGTAAATATGTACAAAAAGCTGCTGTTGACAATAATATTGATCCATATCTAATTTTTGCAATAATAAAGCAAGAAAGTAAATTCAATAAAAATGCATTATCAAATAAAGATGCAAAAGGTCTTATGCAGATTTTAGATACTACAGCAAAAGAAGTAGCTACTGATATAAAACATCTTGATGAGAATAATTTAGATTTATTTGATGCATCAACTAATATTTGTATTGGTGTAAAATATTTTAAAACATTACTTGATAGATATGATGGAAATATTCATTTAGCTATATGTGCATATAATGCTGGACTTGGTAACGTAGATAAATGGAAAGAGTCAAAACATATATATTCAAACGGACATGTTAATATATCAAACATACCATTTGAAGAAACCAAAAACTATTTAATAAATATACTTAATTATTATGATAAGTATGTTAAATTATATAAAAATTAAGAATAGATTTTTTATAAAGTCTATTCTTTTTTTATAATTGATAATTCTTTATTTTTATGATAATATAAAATCGTAGTATATAAAGGAATAATTTTATGAAAGTTATAAGTAAACAAAAAAACAGTAGAATGTGTGTTATTTGTGGAATGGAAAATTGTTTCGGATTAAAAGCTCAGTTTTACAATATGGAAGATGGAAGTGTAATGACTCCTTTTAGGTTTAGAGAAGAACATCAAAGCTATCCTCAAAGAGTACATGGCGGACTAATAGCATCAATGTTAGATGAATTAGGCCTTAGAGCTTGTTGGGTAAATAATGAATACATATTTGGCGTTACATTATCTTTAGAAGTAAAATATAGAAAACCTGTACCATATGATACTGATTTAATTGGAAGAGGAATAGTCAAAAACGAATCTTCTAAGTTTGTAACAATAAATACAGAAATACTAGACAAAAAGGGCACTTTACTAGCAAATGCAGAAGTTAAATATATGAAACTTGATGTATCCAAAATAGCACAAAATGTAGATGTTCATGAGGAAATGGATTATTTTATAGAAGACGGGCTTAAAGAAATTAATTTTAATTAATAATATTAATTTTAAAGGAGATGACTAATTTGAAAAAAATATATATTGTTACTGGTGCAAACGGTTTTCTAGGAAATAATATTGTAAGGAAATTAACTTTAGATAAAGAAAATGAAGTACGCGCACTAGTTTTACCAACTGGTAATGTAAAATCATTAGAAGGAATAAACTGTAAAATATATAGAGGAGATGTTACAAAATCCGATTCATTAGAGGAGATATTTAATATACCTGAAGGTATAGAAGCTTATGTAATTCACTGTGCAGCGATAGTATATATAAAATCTAAATATAATGCTGCTGTACCTAATGTTAATATAAATGGTACAAAAAATGTAGTCCAGAAAGTATTAGAAAAAAATCTAAAGCTCGTTTATGTTAGTAGTGTACATGCTATCCCTGAAAAGGAAAATGGTGAGTTAATTAAAGAAATATCAGTTTTTGATCCAAATAAAGTAAAAGGACTATATTCAAAGACAAAGTCAGAAACAGCAGGATATATATTAGAAATGGTAAAAACCCAAAATTTAAATGCATGTATCGTCCATCCTTCAGGAATTATTGGACCAAATGATTACAAAAATAGTCACTTAACTCAATTAATAAAAGAAGTTGTAAAACAAAAGCTTTTTGCCTGTGTAAGAGGTGGTTATGATTTTGTAGATGTTAGAGATGTAGCAGATGCTATTATTAGTGCTTGTAATAAAGAAAATAGAGGAGAATGTTATATTTTATCTAATAGATATATTAAAATTAAAGAATTAGTTGATATAGTTAGTGAAGCGAGCAATACAAAAAAAGTTGATATAGTTTTACCCATGTGGTTTGCAAAACTTGTAGCTCCAATTTGTGAAATTTATTATAACATAAAAAATCAAACACCATTATTTACTAAATATTCATTGTATGTATTAGATTCTAATAGTAATTTTTCTAATGAAAAAGCTAAAAATGATTTAGGATATAAAAATAGAGATATAAAAGAAACTATCAAAGATACTGTAGAATGGTTAGATAGAATGGATAAAACTTAGTATACTGTAACAAAAAATAGTTTATAGAAAACGTGAAAGAAGGTTGAAATATGGGTGAAGAAGAAAAAATGTTGGCAGGAGAAATATATGATGCTAATTATGATGAAAACTTAATTGAAAAGAGATCAAAAGCTAAAGAATTGTGCAACTTATATAATGAGTTAAATGTTAAAGATTTAGAAGGCAAAAAAAATATAATAGAAAAATTGTTACAAAAAAGAGTAAATCAATTTACTATTGAACCTAATTTCTATTGTGATTATGGATTTAACATTACACTTGGAGAAAATTTTTATGCTAATCATAATCTAGTAATATTAGATGCAAATAAGGTAGAATTTGGAGATAATGTATTTATAGGTCCAAATTGTGGCTTTTATACATCTTCCCATCCTTTAGATTATAAAACAAGAAATAAAGGATTAGAATATGCAAAATCTATTAAAATAGGGAACAATGTTTGGATTGGTGGAAATGTATGTGTACTTCCGGGAGTTGCTATTGGAGATAATGTAGTAATAGGCGCTGGAAGTGTAGTTACAAAAGATATACCAGATAATAGTGTAGCTTATCGGAAATCCTTGTAGAGTAATAAAAAATAATTAAAAATTAAAACGAAAAAAATATAAGATGTAGAACAAGTATATAGTAAATAAAATATATTAAAAATACTACACAAAACTAAAAAAATATGATAAAATATTTAAAAATTGATTAACTAATTTGATCAAAGCAATATGTTAAATATAATAAAATATAAGGAGGAATTAACATGTCAGGACACAGTAAATGGGCTAATATTAAAAGAAGAAAAGAAGCCGTAGATAGTAAAAAAGCAAAAATTTATTCTAAAATAGGTAAAGAGATTACTGTTATAGTAAAACAAGGTGGCCCAGATCCTACTACTAATTCAAAACTAAGAGATATAATAGCAAAAGCAAAATCTAATAATATGCCAAATGATAATATTAATAGATGTATACAAAAAGCTGCAGGAGATACCTCTGCAAGTAGTTATGAAGAGATAACTTATGAAGGATATGGACCTGCTGGAGTTGCAGTAATTGTTGAAGTTATGACAGATAATAAAAATAGATCCGCATCTGATATTAGATGTATATTTGATAGAAGTGGTGGAAATTTAGGTCAAACAGGTTCAGTAGGTTATATGTTTGATAAAAAAGGAGTTATTGTTATTGAAAATACAGGATCAATTGATGAACAAGAATTAATGATGCAAGTTATTGATGCTGGTGCTGATGATTTCATATCTGATGAAGAATGTTTTGAAATAATAACAAGTCCTCAAGACTTTACAAAAGTAAGAGAAGCTTTAGAAAATCAAAATTATGACTTTATCGAAGCTGAAATAAAAATGGTTCCTAATATGAAAAAGGATCTTACAGAAGATGAAGAAGAAAAACTAAATAAATTTTTAGATAAATTAGATGATAATGATGACGTACAAAATGTTTGGCATAATGCCAATATATAACAATTTAAATACACTTTATTTTAAATTATTATAATAAAATAAGTGTATTTTTATTTAAATGTACATATTTATATTATTTTTGCATAAATAGTGGACATAACTATTGACTTTACATAAATATTGTGTTAAAATAAAACATGTAAAATGTTTGTTAAAACTAAAGGAGGTGCAACTGATGTATTATGAGAATAAAAGAAGTTTTTATATTAGACAGTATGGTCCACCTGTAATTGCAGTTTTAGTATCAATAGTATTGATAGCGGGAGGATTATTTATAGCTTCTAAATCTCTAGAAAATGATCTTAATAAAGAACAAATTGCTAATTTAGCAAATGATAACACATCAGTTGATATATCAAATTCAATGCCAGAAGAATTAGTTAAACTAAAAGCATTTACTAAATCTAAAGAATATAAAGTACATGCTGTTAGTAATGATGGTGGGATTGTTATTGAAACCTCTAAAAACGAATATTTTAAAATAAATCTAATTGGAATTGATAATTCTAATGAAAATATTTCACTAAAAGAAAAAATAGAAAACGATTTATTAAATAAAAAAATTGTAATTGAATTTGATAATTCTAAATTAGATAAAAATAAAGCTTATGCCTATGTATATTTAAAAGATGAATTATATAATACTGAATTACTTAGAAATGGATATGCAACTTTAAGAGTAGAAAGAAAAAATGTTGATAAACTTGATATTCTTTTAGAAGCAGAAAATGAAGCAAAAAAAGCTTCCGTAGGTATTTGGAAAGCTTAAAATAAATTTGAATGCCGAATAAAGGAAAAACCTTTAGTTTTCATATATCAACCTCTTATAATCGCCTCTACAAATAAGTAGAGGTGTATTTTTATATTGACAAAGTTAACATAATATGTTATAATGTTAATGTAGTTATTTAATAAATTTAATTATAAATATAATTATAAGGAGGACAAACTAATGAATATCAAAAAATGGCTTTTCAATGATGAATCCGATTGTAGTCAAAGTAATCGGAAACACGAGAAAAACGAAAAAACAGAGGTTAGTACGATTACTTATTCAGAGTTGCTTGGATTAAATCGTCAATTTAGTTTTATTCGTTTACGCAAAAAAGCTGAAAATGAGAGTGAATTTGAGGAAGTAAAAAAAGCATCAATAGATATTCTCAAGCAAGACTTGATGAGACTGGGGGAGACTTTTTACCAAGTAGAAGCAGCTCTTAGAAATAAGCTTATGGGATCGATTGGTAGTATGGTCATTGTCGCTGACAAAAATGGAAATATCGCTATAAGATTTCATAAACGAGATGAAGACGGTATTTGGGATAATGGCAGTAAAAAATATCCCGAAAAAGGAATTACATCGGAGGAAAATAATACAAAATTCAAGACAGAAATATTTTTCACTCTTGAAGATGATGAAGATGAATAATATGAGGCCTCTCAGTTTATACTGAGAGGCTATCTTTATTTTATTTACAACGAATTATCGGTTCAGTAGGTAATGAGTTATTAGATTATCTTACTATGTGTAGACATTATAAATTAGATATATATTTTATTACTCAAAGTCATAATAGAATTGATTTACAAATACGAGAGTTAGCGGATTATGTTTATTATTTAAAACATACTTTTAAAATACCATTTGTGAAAATTCCTTTTTTAACATTTGGTTATAAATTTCCAGATATAAAAGAATTTATTGTTATTTAGTAATAAAGAAAAAGATAAAGTTTATATTTATTATTTTCAAAGAATTTTGGGATGTAAAGTAAATAAATGTTTCCATAATATAGATAATAATAATTTTTTTTTTAAAATTAATATAGATTAATTTTCTTGACAAATTAAATATTTAGTGTTAATATAACGATATAGAAAATCTGAAAATATTGTATATTCAAATATATAAAAAGATTGTTTATTTTATATATAATAAAGTAGGGGGTTTTAACTGTAGCCCTAAAATAAAAAATTATAATAATTGCGCAAAATAATAATTTTGTGAAATAAAGGTAATAACTATTGCATAATGCACTTAAATTTGATATTATATAAATACTGTAATATAGCTTGCTTTGTTTAGTATATACAATAATTGTTTATTAGTTTATAAAATTAATAATTTTGTTTATTATACTACATTTTGTCATAATTATTTTTAATTTTAATAAATTAAGTTTTTAAGCTGTTTTTTAGGATACCTACTATATACCTTAATTAATAAAAACGTCTTAAAATCGATTTTAGAGCGTCATAATTTGGAGGGATTTTTATATGAATACTGATGATTACAATGATATGCCTACTATCATGAAAAATTACCTAATATACATGCAAACAATAAAAAATAGATCTAGTTCAACTATTAAAGAATATTATTATGATTTAAGAAATATTTTTAGATATATTAAAAGGGATAAATATAATATTAAAACAGACAATTTAGAAGAAATTGATATTAAAGATATTGATATTAATTTTTTAAAAAATTTAACATTAACAGATTTTTATAATTATTTATATTATATGTCAAATGATTTAAATTCTAAGCCAGTTTCTAGAGCCAGAAAAATTGCGACAATAAAATCATTTTTTAATTATCTTTGCAATAAAGAAAAAATATTGTCTGTAAATCCAACTATAGATTTGGAAACTCCGAAATTAGGTAAAAGAATGCCAAAATATCTTAATTTAGATGAAGCTCGTTCCCTACTCCACTCTATTGATGGTAAACATAAAACTAGAGACTATGCTATTATTACATTATTCCTTAATTGTGGTCTTAGGCTTTCTGAACTTGTAAATATCAATCTTACTAATATAAGAGGAGATATTTTAACAGTTATTGGTAAAGGAAACAAAGAACGTTCAATTTATTTAAATAATGCTTGTAAAAATGCTATTTCAAACTATTTAAAAGATAGACCTGTAGATGGTGTAATTGATAAAGATGCTTTATTTTTAAGTAGCAGAAATAAAAGAATAGGAAGACGAACTGTAGAAGTAACAGTAAAAAAATACATTACTCAAGCTGGATTAGATTCAAATAAGTATTCGCCGCATAAACTAAGACATACAGCAGCAACACTTATGCATAAACATGGTAATGTAGATATAAGAGCACTACAACAAATATTAGGGCATGAATCAATATCTACAACGGAGATTTATACTCATGTAGACAATGAAGAAGTAAGAAATGCTTTAGAAAATAACCCATTAAATAATACAAAAATATGAAAGAACTTTATATATGCTCTTTCATATTTTAAATTTAATATTAAGTTATAATAAGCTATTCATATATAGGAATATATAAAACATTTCCTTCTACAATATTATTATTATCTAGATCATTTATTTCTTTTATATCATAAATAACTTCTTGTATATTTAAACTAGAATCTTTTTCACATATACTTTTAGAAATTCCCCATAATGTATCTCCTGATTTAATTTCAATATCAGTAGTTTTAATTTCTTTTTTACCTAAAATTGATGATGTTAATAAATTAAATATTATAAAAATTACTAATAAAAATAAAATATTAATAACAATCTTTTTACTGTTTATTTTATATACTTTTGTTTTTTTCATATTTATCACTCCTAAAAAGAACAAGCGTTCTTATAGTGATATTATAATATGCAAACAAACGTTTGTCAACAATATTTTTAAAATATAAAAAAATTTAGCAAATTATTATATAATTTGCTAAATCTAAATATACTATTTTGTAGACTTTTTCATTTCATATGTTGGTCTTGCATTTTTTGAAACAACTTCTTTTGTTATAATACATTTTTTGATATTTTTATTAGAAGGTACTTCATACATTGCAGTAAGCATAACTTTCTCAAGTATTGATCTAAGCCCTCTTGCACCCGTTTTCCTTTCTATTGCAAGATTAACTATCTCATCTATAGCATCCTTTTTAAATTCTAATTCAACGTCATCCATTTTAAACATTTTTTTATACTGCTTAATAATTGCATTTTTGGGTTTAGTAAGAATATCAATAAATGCTTCTCTATCTAATTGTCCTAATGACGTAATTATAGGAAGTCTACCCACAAGTTCTGGAATAAGTCCAAATTTAATTATATCGTGTGGTAGAACATCTGAAAATATTGTTCCATAGTCAATTTCTTTCTTTTCTTTTACTTTTGCACCAAATCCCATAATTTTTTCACCACTACGAGACTCTATTATTTTTTCTAATCCTTCAAAGGCACCACCACATATAAATAATATATTAGATGTATCTATTTTTATATATTCTTGTTGTGGATGTTTTCTACCACCAGTAGGAGGAACACTCGCTACAGTTCCTTCTATAATTTTAAGAAGAGCTTGTTGAACTCCTTCACCACTAACATCTCTAGTAATAGATGGATTTTCTGATTTTCTAGATATTTTATCTAATTCATCTATATATATTATTCCTTTTTCTGCTTTTGAAACATCATAATCAGCTGCTTGAATAAGTCTAAGTAAAATATTTTCTACATCTTCACCAACATATCCAGCTTCCGTTAAGGTAGTAGCATCAGTTATTGCAAAAGGTACTCTAAGAACTTTTGCCAGAGTTTGAGCAATTAATGTTTTTCCAGATCCTGTAGGACCTATCATTAATATGTTACTTTTTTGAAGTTCAACATCATCAATTTTATCCATATTTTTTATTCTTTTATAATGATTGTATACTGCTACTGACAAAACTTTCTTAGCTTCATTTTGACCTATAACATATTCATCTAATATTTTATTAATATGTTCTGGTGAAGGTATTTCAGTATTTTCAATTACTTTTGCTTCTATATCATTTAGTCTTTCATCATTTTCTATGATATCTTCTAATATAATACGATTACAAGTATCAATGCATTCATCACAAATAAATATTCCATTAGGTCCTGCTATTATTTTACTAACTTCATCTTTATATCTACCACAAAATGAACAGAAAACATCATAATCTGTATTTTTTTTCTTTGGCATAATCTTTATACTTTCTCCTTATAATTCATTTATACTTTTCATTACTTCATCAATAAGTCCGTATTCCTTTGCTTCTTCTGCTGATAAAAAATTGTCTCTATCTGTATCTTTTTCTACTTGTTCTAAAGGTTTACCAGTATTTTCACTTAATATTTTATTTAATTTTTCTTTAATCTTTAATAAATATTCTGTATGAATTTTAATATCACTAGCTTGCCCTTGAACACCACCTAAAGGCTGGTGAATCATTATAGTTGCATTAGGAAGTGAAAATCTTTTTCCTTTTTTTCCAGCCGCAAGAAGAAAAGCTCCCATACTAGCTGCCATTCCTGTACATATAGTAGATACGTCTGATTTAATATATTGCATTGTATCATATATAGCCATTCCAGCTGTAACACTTCCACCAGGACTATTTATATATAAAAATATATCTTTACCTGGATCTTCAGCATCTAGGAATAATAATTGAGCAACTACAAGAGATGCAGATGCATCATTAACTTCTTCTCCTAAAAATATTATTCTTTCTTTTAAAAGTCTAGAAAAGATATCATAAGATCTTTCTCCTTTACTGGTTTGTTCTATAACCATTGGCACTAAACTATTTTTCATTATAAAAAACCTCCTTATAAATTTATTATTTTTCTATTACGTTTTTAACTAATATTCCTAATAATTTTTCTTCTTTAATTCTTTCTGCCATATATTGTCTTGCATTCTCATTTGATTTTAAAGAATCTGTAGAACCATCTCCGTATTGTGCAGATAGCTCATCAATTTTGTTATCTATTTCTTCATCTGTAGCTTCAACTTTTTCTTGCTTTGCAACACTTTCCATAGCAAGTTTAATTTTAATATCTTTTATTGCATTATCTTTAAATTGATCTCTCAATCCATTCATATCAGTATTTATCATTTTCATATATTGTTCTAATGATATTCCTTGATATGCTAAATTTCCTTCAAAATTTTTAATCATAGAATCTATTTCAAGTTCAACCATTGATTCTGGAATATTAACATCAACTTTTTCTGCCAATTTTTCTATTACTTTACTTTCTCTTTCAGCTTTTGCCATATTCTTTTTAGATTCAATTAATCTCTCTTTAACACTATTTTTATATTCTTCAAAAGTATCAAATTCTGATATATCTTTTGCAAATTCATCATCTAATTTTGGTAATTCTTTTCTTTTAATTTTATGTAATTTTATTTTAAAAACAGTTTCTTTACCTGCAAGTTCTGTACTATGATATTCATCAGGGAATTTAGTAGTTATATCTTTTTCTTCTCCTACTTTCATTCCAATTATTTGTTCTTCAAATCCTGGTATAAAACTTCCACTTCCAATTTCAAGTTCATATTTTTCAGCCTTTCCACCATCAAATGGCTTTCCATCTAAAAATCCCTCAAAATCTATAACAGCAATATCTTTATTTTTTACTTCTCCGTCTTCAACAGTTATAATTCTTGCATTTTTGTCTTGAATATTTTCTAATTCTTTATTTAAGTCTTCATCTGTTACTTCTTCAGATACTTTTTCTATTTCTATTCCTTTATAATCTTTTATTTCAACTTCAGGTTTAACATATACTGTTATTGTGAACTCTAAATCCTTATCTTTTCCTATTTCTTTAATATCTACTTCTGGCCTTGATACTACAAATAAATCATTAGCTTTTATAGCTTCATCGTATTCTTTTTCAGCTATTATATTAAAAGCTTCATCATAAAGTATTCCTTCACCATAAGTTTTTTCAATTACATTTCTAGGTACTTTACCATTTCTAAATCCTGGTATTTTAAAATTTTTGGCATTTTTAGCAAAAGCTTCATCTAATGCTTTATTAAAATCTTCTTTTGCAACTTTAAAATCCATAGTTATTTTTGAATTTTCTAATTTTTCTACTTTAACACTCATTGTTTATTCCTCCATTTTGAATAATAAAATTTAACTATTTAATTATATCACAAAAACAGTATTTTGCAAGAAAAACAGCAATATTTACCATTTTTATGTATATCAAAATTAGGTCAAGAAAAAGTACTACAATAGTAGTACTAATATTTAAAATTAATGTATGAAAGTAACATATGTATCCTACTAGTTTTGATCAAAATTATCTTCTATAACCTTATACATCCAAGCTGCAGAACCAGTATACCAAGTCCATCCACCTCTACCCAAATGATCTATATTTGAATATACATCCGCAGCTATTACATATGGTTCTACTTTATAAATATCTGCTATTTTCTTATTATCAGAATGATATATAGGCATAAGGAGTTTTAATATATCCATTGCTTTATCTTTTTCTTTAAGTTCAAAATATGCTTTTGCAAGCCAAATAGCACCATGTGTATACTGCCCTCCGTTTTCCCTGACACCTGGAATATATTCTTTTATATATCCAGGATTATTTTCTGGATTATCAAATGGAGGATATAATAACTTAACTATTTTATTATCTCTATCTACTAAATATTTTTCAGCATAATTTAGCGCTGATTTAATTTCTTCTTTACAATCCGGATAATTTTTTAATGCTATTGCAGCCCAAGCCTGTGATATTAAATCTATTTTGCAGTCTTTACTATCCTTAGTTCCAAGAGGTTCTCCGTTTTCATAAAAAGCTCTTGCAAAATAATTACCATCAAATGCCACATTAAATATTGCATGTTTTAACATATGCCTTTCACTATAAAAATGCATTTTATCTACTTCGTCTAACATTAATTCAGATATTTTGGCGAATTTTTCTAGAATATCCATCATAAAAAATGTTAGCCAAACTGATTCACCTCTTATAGAGCTAAAACTATCATTCCAATCCCCATCACCAATTTCAAGTAAATTGTTTCTTCCTTTTCGAGATAATCCGTACTTTATAGCTCTAATGCAATGTTCATATACTGTTCCTATGTCGTCAGATTCGTGAAATACATCATATATTTCACGTTTATCTCCCATATCTACATCTTGAAGAAATGGAACTTTTTCGTTTAATATCGATGCGTCATTAGTTAAATTAACGTATTCTGCTGTAACATATGCAAGCCATAAATAGTCATCACTAAAGTATGTTTTGATACCAGCATTATTATGTTCATGCCACCAATGAAGCACATCTCCTTTTTGGAATTGCTTAGATGCATGTTTTAATATTTGTTTTCTTGTAAATTCAGGCCATGATCTTATAAGTGCCATAGAATCTTGGAGTTGATCTCTAAACCCAAATGCTCCTCCTGCTTGATAAAATCCAGTTCTTGAAAAAAGTCTAGACGCTATTGTTTGATATAATAACCAACCATTTGCCATTATATCTATATATTTGTCGCCTGTATCAAAATTTTTTACTACTTTCTTTTTCCAATAATCTAAAGTAGCTTCTTGTTCTGAATTTATTGATTCTATATTATTATATTTATTTATAACTTTATCTATATTTTCATATTTAGTAGTGCTACCAAATAATATAGCAAAATTTATTTCTTCGTTTGGTTTTAAAGTTATTTCTATCTTAACTTTATACTTAGCTTCATCATATTCTACATTAATGTTGCTTTCTAAACTATTAACTTTAAGATAAGAAATAATATTTGAAAAATATTGACTGTATGGATTTTTAAACTCTAACCTTGAATTTTCTTTTCTGCATAATATAAATGAATCTGTCATTTCTTTTGCAACTCCAAGCACCATATCTAATGAATATTCAATATCTATAGTTTTCTTAAAATCTCCTTTATTCAAAATTTTTAATTTATGAATTTTTAAATCATCGTTAAGAGGTACAAAAATACTCATATATTTTTCTATTCCGTCATCTTCTTGAGAAATATTTACATATCCAAATCCATAAGTAACGTTATATCCCTCATCAAAAATTCCAGTAAAAGTCTCACCTGGTATAAAGTTTGCAAAATCATTACACCAATTAGTAAGTTTGTATTCACTACTATTTTTGTAATAACTATATACAGTTCCATAATTAGAAATTAAGGTTCCAAATCTTTCATTTGCAAGTATATTACACCATGGCGCTGGAGTATCAATATTATAAATATTATACTCCTTGCCATCTTTACTGAACCCTCCATAACTATTAAACGCTATAGTTTCATTATTCATAATCATCTACCTCATTTACATTAGCTTCATTTATCTCTTCTTCAGATAAATCTGCTTTTAGTTCGTCAATACTATTTATAACGCGTTTTGATAAAAAGTTAAATAACGCTATTTCATCCTCTGTCATATTTTGAATATTTACAACATATATGTTGCCCCTTGTATATGACATATACACAACATTTTCCAAATATTTATTTATATGATTTTTTATAGGTTCACCTGTAGATAAATCTTCATCAACTATTAAAACAATATCTAGGTCAATCTTTCTATATTTTGTATAATCCATAAAATTAACAATTTCATTTAATAAAGATGTATCTTCTATTTTACCTATAGGCACTTGAATTATAGGAAGATCTCCTGAAATAGAGAATTTCCACAACATAGATTGACTAAGATTTTTATCCCAATAACTATTTATATAGTTATTTTTATTTGTTTTTTCAAATAGTACATCATAAATTATTTTGTTATATGCCTTAGCCATACCTTGTTCTAATTTTAAGTATCTTGCAGATACATTTTCTTTTTGTATAGCAAAATTATATGAATCTTCTATTCCTGTTTCATCCAAATTAATAATAGCGTGTGATACTCCATATTTATTTTCTGATGCGCCAACTATATAATAAAATGATTGCCTTTCATTAGGGTCAAGTAGAATCCTTGCCCTATATGATATAACTGGAACAATAGGATAATTAGATATCTTACCTGAATATGCTTTATTGCTCTCTAAATTGTTTAATTTTGTTTTTTCCGTTTCTGCTTCTATACTTAAATCAATTCCTACCAATTTAGCATACACGTATAATTCACCAGATTTATCACTTTTGGTTCTTCTTTTTGCAACTAACATATCTAAATCATCATCATAAAACTCTTCTATTTTCAAATTATTAAATGCTGGATGCACAACATTTGCTGCTTGCTCACACATTGCAAGATCAATATTTGTATTTATTACTATTTCTTTTCTTTCTTTTGTATGATTTATTAAAGTATATTTTCTTATTTCTGCGTTATATTCTGGTGCAACATGAATTCTACAAAACGTCTCTATATCTCCATCTTTTCTATAAAAATCTGAACTTGCTAAATTAAATAATACTCCATAATTATCTGGTTTTATATAATTTGGATCGTAGCATCCAGACCATACTTTTCCTGTACTCTTATCTGTAAATACAACAGTATTACCATTAAATACTTTTCTATCGGTATATCTATTTTTTGTTATTGCATAATTATTATAATACATAAAGTTTTCGCCTGTATCTAAAGTTATAACATTCATATTACCATTAGTTTGAATATTAATGTTTCTATGATTTCCACTTTCTAACATTTCCTTAGTAATATATGTTATATGACTTGTATATTCATCAATAGACGTTTCAGTAAACTTATTATATTTACTATATATATTTTCTTTTATAGCAACACCCATAGGAACTCTTTCTTTTAGTAATATTTCTGCAGCTTTTATGTCTGGGTTACTATGAAATCTTTTTTGAATTATATTGTTATTTAGATAATTATTAAGTGCTGTAAGTATCATCCCTTGATGATGTGCAAAGTATGTTCTTATAGTCTCATATTTTTTCCCTTTATGAATATGTGCTTTAGTAAAATCAATAGATTCATAGAACCCATATGTAGAATAAGCATTATATTTTTTTAACTCAATTAAGTTATTATATACTTTTCTTGGAGCATATGTTATACACATAATTGATGAATATGGAGATACTACCATACTATCATTCAGGCCTCTTTTAAGTCCAAGCCAAGGTACTCCAAATGCTTTATATTGATAATTTAACATACTATCTTGCATTGCAAATGCAGACTCTGAAATTCCCCAAGGAAGTCCTGCTATTTTTCCGTATTTTATTTGGCTATATATAGAAAAGAATAATGCTTCATCTATAAGAGTATGTTCATATGATTTTGTGAATAAATTAGGCATAAAATATTCAAATGATGTACCACTCCATGAAAGAAGCCCTTTATATCTATCTACTTTTACTAAATTTCTAGCAAGTGAGAACCAATGTTTAGAAGTTACCTGTCTTGACGCTATAGCAATAAGACTTGTAAGTCTAGACTCTGACATAAGTATATCATAATAACTTTTGACTTTTTCATTTTTATCTAAATCAAAACCTATAGAAAATATATTTCTTGACTCATCATAAAGTTTTGTAAAATCAGTATTATCTATTATATTTGTACATTTATCTATCAAATTAACTATGACATTTAATACATCTTTTTCTAGCTTTTCTTTTTTATATATTTCTTCTAAAAATTCTTTTACAACATATATAGCAACAACAAAATTTCCACTATCTACTGTTGAAATAAACATAGGTTTTAATGGTTCCAACGTACGTATATTATACCAATTAAGTAGATGACCATTCCACTTTTCAAGTTTATCTATAGTATTTAATGAATTGTTTAATCTTTCTATAGTACTTTTTATATCAATAAATTTTAAGTCGTATGCATTTATAACGGCAAGAAGTGAAAATCCTATATTAGTAGAAGAGGTTCTGTTTACTATTTTCGGTCTTCTATTTTCTTGAATATTATCTGGTGCCAAATAGTTATTTATTTGTATCATTGTGTTGTCGAAATACTTCCAAGTATCATATGCAATGTTTTTAATTTCTTCATCCTCTTTATCTGTAAGCTCTTTCTCTGCTTTAAATAATGTTTTTTTACTCATTATATATCCTGCAAGAGGAGCTATTAAAAAGAATATTCCAAATATAAAAGTGGATTTTTCTTTAACAAATATAAAATCATTAAATAATGAATATGCTATTAAAATTAGTCCAAATACTGTATTTGCCCACATATTTCTATATACATAAGATAATTTTTCTTTTGCGCTTGCTTCTATTGTCTCTGCTGTTGTCCATTCAAGTAAATGCTTTTTAGATATAAGCATTCTATATAACGATGTAAAATGTGCACTTAATGTAATCCAAGCAGAATATGGTAAAGTTATAAAATTAAATACCATTTTAAGTAAATTTGCTCTTATACCGTATATTACAGGAATATATTGTTTTTGCTTTCTTTCAGCATTTTTACCTAATATTATATTATCTATAGTAGAAAGTATATGTCCAAAATTTACAACTACAAATACAAATATACAAGTATATACTAAGCTAGTTCCAGGTATAAACATTGTAACAATAATAAGTAAAAGAGCAAAGATATCTAACGACTCTCTTCTTAAATTATCAAATATCTTCCATTTAGAAAGCAAATTAAGAGGACTCTTAGGACTAATTAACCATTTTATTATCTGCATATCTCCTCTACACCATCTATGATTTCTTTTCATATATGCTATAAAGTTATGAGGAAATCCATCCTGAACTTCTACATCAGATGCGAGTCCTGTTCTCATATAGCTTCCTTCTAATAAGTCATGGCTTAAAATTAAGTTTTCTGGCATTGTTTCTCCAAGTAATTGTTCAAAAAGTTCAATACTGTATATTCCCTTTCCTGTAAATATAGCCTCTTTAAAAACATCTTGGTAAAGATTTGAAATAGCATTAGTATATATATCAAGTCCTCCAAATCCACCAAATACTTTGGAAAATATACTTCTGTTTGCAGATTCAATATCAAGTCCAACTGCTGGTTGTATAAGACCATATCCTGAAACAACACGTCTTCCATCTTTAGATAAAACAGGTTTATTTAATGGATGTGATATAATTGCAACTAATTCTTTAGCAGAATTTAATGATAAACTAGTATCTTCATCTACTGTTATTAAATATTTAACATCTGGTATATCATTATGAGCTAAATACATATATTTTTCTTTTTCCTGTTCTGTTAATCTACCAAGTAGTAGCTTATTTAAATGAGATAGAGCACCACGTTTTCTCTCCCATCCCATATATGCCTCTTCACCTTTACTATATACTCTCTTTCTATATAGGAAATTAAATAGTTTATGTTCTGATGGATATTTTTTATTTAATTGTTCAATTTTTTCTTTTCCAATTCTGACAATTTCATCATCTAGTGCTATGTGCTTATTCTTTTTATTTGTTGTACAATCACCAAGTAACATATAATACATGTTCTCTGATCTATTTGCAAGATATGTTACTTCCATTTTTTCTATCATTTTATCAAGTTTTTCTATAGAATTAATTACACTTGGCATAGCAATTATTGTGCTATATTCTTTATCTATAGTTTTTGCAAAATTAAATCTAGGAAGCACCTTTGGTCTAACTACCTTACCTACTATATATGATATAATTTTATCTGCTATTTCAAGCCCTAATATAAATGATAATATTCCTATAACTATTCTATATCCCACTGCATAATGTTCTATAAAATAAAAATCTATTATATAAGCTAGTATAAATGCTATTATATTTATAGTTAATATAAAAACAAAAGGTTTTAATGGTTCAACAATCTTTTCTTTAATAATAATTCCTGTTGCATTTTTTCCCATACTTTTAATAAGTACTTTTTTATCATTACCAATTAAAAAATGTCCAACATGCTTTTTATATTCTTCAGAACATTCTACAGCTTTTTTTGCCACATACATTTCTGACAATTTATATTTTCTAGCTAATTTAATAATATTTTTTCTATATCTATTTTTAGTTTTAAAATCACACTTACTATACTCTTTAGTATAATCTCGTTTTAATGTTTCATCAATTTTATTTATTGCAACAATTACTTCTCCCCAGTTAGTGCTTGAAACGGTTTTAAGAGATGAAATACTATTACCTATTAATCTAGTTGTTGTAGTAACCTCATTATGTTCTTTCTCTATAGCTTCATCCACTGTAAAACCTATTTTTGTAGTTTCTTCTTTTAGTTCATTAAAAAATTGTTCACCTTGTCTTCCCATATCTTTTAGTTTAAAAGCCAAATATTCAATATAAGCGGTATTGCTAGTTTTAATTCCCATAGTTTGAGTTAAATCTATTTTCATTTTAGCAACTAACTTGTCCATCTTATTTGTAACTAATTTAGCATTATTAGATATTGATTTATTTACTCTTTTTTCAACTTTTAATTTTTGCATTTCCGCATTAAAAATATTAATACATATCCTTCTTATAAATTTAATTAATGAGCATTTAATCATTAATGGTAAAAAAGATAATTCTGCAAAAGTAATGTAAGAATGCTTTTGAAAATCTTTAACATAATTGCTTACAATTCCATCTGTTACAATTCCGTTATTTTTTTCAACTATTTCATTTGCCATGAAATATACTCTTAGTTGTTTTTGAGAATCATTTGGTTTTACATATGGAAGACTATTTTCTTTCATGTTTTTTAAGTCTTCTAATGCTACTGTATACTCTTGTTCTATTATATACATATTATCTAATATCCATTGCCCAGCAGAATGTGTTGGTATTTTTAACATTGTAATAGAATTAAGTAATTCATATGTTAATTTTATTGTTTTATAATTTTTCTTTGTTTCCAAGTAAATTGGTAATATATAATCTTGCATAACTTCCCCCTAATCTTAAAAAATTATATAACATGCTGGAAAATATTTCAACTAATTGATTACATAATATGTGTTTAAATTTTTTATTTAAAATAACTAAATATATTGATTTAAATTATATATATAATATAATTATTTATGGTGATTTAATGTTATATTTTATATTATATGTAATATTTATAAATTTATTAGGTTTTATACTTATGAAACTAGATAAATACTATGCAATTAAAAAACAATATAGAATAAGTGAAAAAACTTTCTTTATAATAGCTTTGCTCTTAGGAAGCATTGGTGTATATGCAGGCATTTACACATTCAGGCATAAAACAAAACACTTAAGCTTCACTGTTATGATACCTGTTTTATTTATTTTAAATATAATATCAGTATATTATATATTTAAATATAATTTATTATCATATATTAATATTTAGATTAATTAAACTCATACATTTTATTTGTATGAGTTTATTAATTCTATAATTTTACAACTTCTTCCCACGAAAAACCTTTTCTTCCAAAATGACCATAATTAGTAGTTTTTGCGTATATAGGTTTATTTAGTTTTAGATAATTTATTATGCCATTAGGTGTTAAATCAAAAGTTCTTTTTATTTTTTCTATAATTTCATCCTCTGAAATAGTATTTGTGCCAAAACAATTAATATATATTGAAAGTGGCTTTGTTATACCTATTCCATACGATATTTGTATTTCACACTTTTTAGCTAATTTATTTGCAACAACACATTTAGCAATATGTCTTAACATGTATGCTGCACTTCTATCTACTTTAGTAGGATCTTTGCCTGAAAACGCACCTCCACCATGATGAGCATATCCTCCATATGTATCTACTATTATTTTTCTTCCAGTAAGTCCTGTATCTGCAACAGCACCTCCTGTTACGAATTTACCCGTAGGATTAATAATAATTTTTGTATTTTTATCTATTTTACTTACATCTATTACTTTATTTATAACTACATCAATTATATCTTTTCTTAAATTTTCCATATCAATATCTTCTTTATGCTGAGTGGATACAAGTATAGTATCTATTCTTGCTGGTACATCATCTATATACTCTATTGTAACTTGAACTTTACCATCTGATAACAAATATGGTATTATTCCTTTTTTTCTTACTTCAGCAAGTTTTTTAGATAACTTATGAGCTAAATTAATAGCATAAGGCATAAGATTTTCTGATTCACAAGAAGCATAACCAAACATTATCCCTTGATCTCCTGCTCCTCCTGCGACGCAGGACAATTTTCAATATATCAACACACCACGTTTCTTTTGATTAACCACGTGCGAATTGATATATTATCAGCATTCCATATTGCTGTGCGTTGGTATGTTGATATTTGTATTTATATCCGAAAAAAGTTTTACTTTTATACTATCCTTTATTTCTTTAGAACGATTATTGTTCTCATCAATATTAAATACAAAATATCTAACTTTACAATCAAATTCTGCAATTTGCATTTTTACATCATCAAAATCATCTTGAGAATTATCTATATTATCAGAATTTAATATAAAATTTAAAACATACGGATCTTTTTCATTTTCATCATTTTCTCCAATAATTACTTTCTTTATTAAACACTTAAAAGCATCCTCATCAAAATATTCTATTATATTTTGCTTACATTTCAAATTCTTTTTAATATTAGATACTCTATCCTTTATTCTTTCTTCTTCTTTTGAATCTACAACACATTTAGCAATTTGTTTTGTAACATTTGTCAGTTTTTTATCTAATTCTGATTTTTTGTTCAAGTATTCCCCTTCTGTTATTGTTTCATTCAAACTCATATCTAATAGTTTTCTTATTTGATTTTGTAAACTTTTTTCTTTTTCTTTAAGATTTTGTATTGTTTCAAATGTGTTATTCTTTTTTATAGCCTTCTCAACTTTTTCAAAAAAATTATTAACTATTTCTTGATTATCTGCTAGCAACATTCTGTGTACTTCAATAAATGCTTTTTCTATAACTTCTTGTGGAATAACTTTGCTATCATTACAAGCTCTCTTTCCTTTTTTTATAGCATCCATACATTGCCATCCTACTTTGCCTTTTCCCCATTTTTTTCTGGACACAACTCTTCCACAAAAAGCACATTCCATTGAATTACTAAGCGTATATTTTGTATTATAGTAGTTTTCTTTAATTCCTAAATCAGAAAATGTATCATGTCTCGATTTCATTATTTCTTGTACTTGATTCCACATTTCCTCTGAAATTATAGGTTCATGATGTGATTCCATATAATACTTATCTTGTTCGCCCATATTTGTTTTTCTTTTATGTGATATAGGATCCACTGTATAAGTCATTCCTTGTAATACATCACCCTTATATTTCACATTTTTTAAAATTTTTCTAACACTTGATTCATGCCAAAGCTCATTTCCAAGTTTTGTTCTATAATCACTCTCTGTAAGTTCCTTAGCAATTTGTGTTGCTCCGATACCCCTGAATATATCTATTATAAATGTATTGGACAATTTTTTTCTCATCTTCATTTACAGATAAACTTTTAGTGTTTGGATCATAATCATACCCCAAACAACCATTAAATCCAATCATTTCTCCTCTTTCCATTTTTGCTTTAAAACCCAACTTGACATGATTAGATATATTTTCACTTTCTTGTTGTGCTACTGAACTTAATATAGTCAAAACAAATTCACTTGACATCTCTAAGGTATTAATATTTTCTTCAACAAAAAATACCGCTATATTTCTTTCTTTTAGTAATCTAACATATTTTAAAGTATCAACTGTATTTCTAGCAAATCTTGATATTGATTTTGTAATAATCATATCAAACTTTCCTACAAGAGCATCATTTATCATTCTCATAAAATTACTTCTTTTATAATCTAGCGTTCCTGTAATAGCTTCATCAGCATACATATCTATATAAATCCATTCTGAATTTTCCTTTATTTTTGACTTAAAGTACATTAATTGAGATTGATAACTATTTCTTTGGTCTTCATCATCTGTGCTAACTCTTGCATAGGCTGTTACTCTTAATAATCTATTAAGAACACCTCCATTTCTTCGGTCTACTCGACCTTCAACTTTCTTTATAATTTTCACATTAGCAACCATATGTATTACCTCCATATAGTGCTTGCTACATCATATATTTTATAGCGTTATTACGTTTTTTTCAACGTTTCACACCAAATTTATATATATTTTTTAATTTCATAATATTCCTGTTCTGAAATTACTTTTTCTCTATACAAATAATTTAGTAAATACAATTCTGTGCTTATTTTTATAATTTTATCCATTTTTTTATTATCCTTTCAAAAAATATTTATTATAAATCAATCTTTATATGATTGCATCAAGCCTATTATTATTATTTTTTTTAAATAATTCTTTTGTATTCTTAAAAATCTTTTGTAAAAATTATAAATCCTTCTCATATAAATCTATATTAAAATTTCTTTCTACAAATTCAACTGCATTGTCTGGAGAATAAAATTTCATTTGATATACAAAATTTTTTGTTATATTTTCTGTTGTTAATTCCTCACATGAAATCCTAAAATGATTAAATACTAAATATCCATAAGCAATAACTTGTGATTTTCTTAATTCCCAATAGTTATCTATTTGAGATAATAAATCAACATCTATATATTCTAATATTTCAGTTTTACTTTTATTTTGCATTAAAACTTGCTCTAATGCTAGAATCAAATTATCCATTTCTTTAAAACTTACATTTTCATTTGCAATAATTAACAATCCTAAGCTCTCTTTAGGAGAATATCTATTTTTATTATTCATATAAATCAATTCCTTCCATAAAAAATAGACAGACTACTTCTGCCTATTTTCAATTTTTTTATTTTTATAATTTCTTAAATAATTCATTTGTTCTTCATCTTCTATTCTTCTTTCGTATTCTGATTTATTTGCATTTCCACCAATTAAAATACAAATGGTACAAAATAATACAAATCCAAATACTAACATAACTATCAGTAAAGTTGTCATTGAAATAATATCTAACATTTATTTACCTCCATTTATCTCTATTAATTGCATTTTCTATTTTAACTTCATTAACAATGACTAGCTAAATCATTCACTGGAATTCCACCACTCCGCTAACAGCCGAGTTGCACCCTATACGATGAGTTAAGGCTATGCAAGTGTATCATTATAACTATTATGATCTTCGCCTTATAAGTGGCTAACTTATATTTTAGTATGAAGTTCTGCATCTTCATTTAAACTAGCTCCCATAATAAAACGTTTTTAATGAACCCATATTCAATTTTCAATGTGCTATCAAAAGTAGAAATTTTTTTCCTACTATTAACAGCGACTGAAAATTGAAAAGGTTATGGGCAAATTAAAAAATTTTTTTATTTTTTTTCTTTGGCTAATTTATCAGCGAATTTTTTATTTTTTATAACTTTAATTGAATATTCAATTAAAATACTCTTTAAGTCCTCATCTATTTCCTTATTTTTACCTTGCGAATATTTATTTATCATTGGCATTATTTTATCTATAACAAATACAAGTGTTGCCTCATCATGTCTTGCTTTAACTAATAATTCATAAAATTTTGTTTTTTCCATATAACTATTCCTCCATATATCTTCTCAAGCTTAAAACAGCTCTTAATTTTAATTGTTTTACTGCATTTACATTTGAATTTAATCCTCTTGCAATTTTAACAAGTGATTTTTTATTAAAATAATAATTTATAATTACATATTTTTGTTCTGGAGTTAATTTATCAATTGCTTTTTTTAGTTTTTCATAATCTTTTTTAAGATTTTCAAATGGATTATTATTAGTTTTATCTGGAATTCTACTCCATTCTACATAATCTAATTTTTTTTCTCGTTTTTTTATAACTTCAAGATGTTTTCCATAATCAAGTTTTCTGTGTAATAATGCTATTTGCATATAGTTTAAAAATCTAGCAAATACAATATCATTTTTAAACTCGTCATCTAACATAAAAGACCCTCCTACATACTCAAAATTTATGAATTTTTAAGTACGAGGAGGTCCTCTACACCTTTGAATTAAAATGTAAAAAAAGACAAACTTACCCATAAAAATAAGTTTGTCCTTTTTTACATATCTAGTTATTTTTAACATCACAATTAAAACAATTCTCAAATCTACACTTCCTATTGCGTAGATATGAAAAAAAGCATAAATAAACCAAATCTACGCTTAAATTTTTCAGTTTAAAAAATTCAACTTTGGTATGTTTATACTTTTTAAGTATTTTGAATGGAATTGTTTATATATAAGAAAAATACACACAATTACCCCTTTATAAAGTTTTGTGTGTATTTTTAATTCTTTTCTTATATACAATAAAATAATCCATCTTATCCCTCCTAAATCTGTAAAATCGACATCTTTAGTCTATTGATGGATTTATCTTTTGCTTTGACCAACAACATTTTATCATGTTTTTCTTGCAAAATTTGTCATATTTTGCGAAAATGTAAAATATTTTATATAAATGATATTTTTCATTTTTATATAATATTTTCGTCTTTTGTATAATATCTTGGAACAAATTGGAATAAATTGTATGATAATTTGTAATAGTAATTTATGATATTTTCTGATAAAAAATGATAAATTTTGAAAAATAAAAAGATATAACATTTCTGTCATATCTTTATAAATAAAATTTTAAAGTTTT